>JAUVRU010000324.1 GCA_030597485.1 Anaerolineae bacterium | reverse complement strand
GTCCCCATAACCGATCTGCGGTCGGCCAGTCTGTCATCAGATGCACCGGCTGCATCGAGGCGACGATGCCATATTGTCCCAAGCGAGGCAGATCATCGGGGTGTATCAGCTGCACGTGCTCTATGCGGTGCGGCAATTCACCGTGCCGATCGGGCCTGTCTGCCTGCGAAGTGCCGTCACCCAGGACATCCAGCAGCTCGCGAACAGCTCGATCACCGATGGCGTGCACGGAAAGGCTGAAGCCAGCTTCGACGGCCTTGTCCATCAGCTGGGCCAGTGACTCGGTTGACGCAACTGCCATGCCCCAATTGTCGGGTTGCCCCTCAAACGGTTCCAACATCAGGCCGGTTTGCGACCCCATAGTGCCATCGGCAAAGGCCTTCACGTGCCCCATCCACAGCCGGTCGTCGCCAAATCCCGACTGCAATCCCACTGCAGATGCTTCGGCCAGACGCTCAGCGGCGATGTTCAGGTGAACCCGCAGGTCCAGTTGGCCACGGCGCCGCAGTTCCTGAAACAGGCGGAAACTCACCTGGCCCTCTTGTTCCACCCGCTGATCGTGAATGCCTGTCAGGCCAAGGCGATGCGCTTGGCTGATGCCGGCCAACAGCCATTTCAGCAGCGTTGCCTCATCCGGCTGGGGAATGTGGCGCTCGACCAGGCGGATGGCATCCCACTCGCGCAAGATGCCGGTGGGCGCACCGGCGGAATCCCGTTCGATGCGCCCTCTGGCCGGATCGGGTGTCTCAGCGGGAATGCCCGCCAGATCCAACGCAGCGGCGTTAACCCACCAGGTATGCATGTCCATCCGCTTCAGCACCACTGGCGTGCGCGGTGCGATGTCATCCAGCAGCCGGCGATGGGGTGGCGTATCCCAACAGAACTCATCCCAACCCCAACCCTGCACCCAACTTCCTGGAGGAGCCTGCTCCACAGCACGGCGCACCCGCTGGCGCACTTCGTCAAGGCTGTTGACACCAAACAGGCACACCTGCTGACGTTGCATCACGTAGCTGAGGAAATGCACGTGGGCGTCGGTCAGCCCCGGCAGCACCAGCCGTTGCCCCACATCGATGACACGGGTGGCGGAATCGGTCAGGCTTGTCACATCGTCATTGCTGCCCACCGCCAGGAAACGCCCCTGCCCGCAGGCCAACGCTTCCGCCCAGGGGGTGGCCCGGTCAACGGTGAACACGCGCGCATTGTGAAGAATCAGGTCTGCCTTCATCCGCCCCTTCCTCCGCGCCAGGGTATCCAAGAAGACTCAAGACTCGCCATTGACGACGCAATTGACAGTGTACCACATGTTGTCCGCTGGCACAGGTGCGCTGGTAGGCGGCGACTATGATGATTTGACGAAATGCATAATGCGGGTATAATGTAACAGGCAGGTGAACATTCCTCGGTAGCTCAATTGGCAGAGCGTCCGGCTGTTAACCGGTTGGTTGTAGGTTCGAGTCCTACCCGAGGAGCTCTACTCGTATCTCCCAGAAGACGGGGGCCCCAGGGGTTTGGGAGGCAGCACGGCCTGACCGTGCCATCCCCCAAGCCCCTTTTCGTCTGTTCGCAGGAAGGGATGAGAAAGCGGGTGCCTTGCCGGTCTGGACGCTGGCCTTCGGCGAAAGAAGGATAGCACACTATGGCCAAGAACATCGGCATTCTGACGGCAGGTGGTGACAGCCCCGGCCTCAACGCCGCCATTCGTGCTGTGGGCAAGGCCGCCCAAGGATCCTATGGCATGCACGTTATCGGATTCAGGGACGGATTCCGCGGACTGATGGAGAACCGCGCTGTGCGTCTAGAGGGCGGAGCGCTGTCTGGCATCCTGACCACTGGCGGCACGATTCTGGGCACCAGCCGCGACAAGCCCTACATGATGCCCGTCGGGGGCCAGACGTTGGATATGACCGACGCCATAGTCGACAACTTCCACAAGAACCACCTGGACGTGTTGGTATGCCTGGGCGGCGGCGGCACCCAGAAAAGCGCTCTGCACCTGGCAAAGGCAGGGCTCAACATCATCACCCTGCCCAAGACTATCGACAACGACGTGGCCATGACGGACGTCTCCTTTGGCTTCGACACCGCGCTTGGTATTGCCACCGAAGCGATTGACCGCCTGCACAGCACGGCGCACAGCCACCACCGGATCATCGTGGTGGAGATCATGGGACACAACGCCGGCTGGCTGGCATTGGGCTCGGGCATCGCCGGTGGCGCGGACGTCATCTTGATCCCCGAGATCCCCTACGACGTTGACCGGGTTGCCGAAGCTATCGTGCGGCGCAGCCGTGCCGGCAAACGCTTCAGCATTGTCGCTGTGGCCGAAGGCGCCGTGCCGATACGGACCCAGACAGCAGAGGCCGCAGACAAGGGATCAAGAGGAAAGGACAAGGCAAGAAAGGCACCCGGCGAGTCGGCAGCCATCGAAGACCAGGGGATGAGCCACACCGCACAACTGTCACGTCAGCTGGAAGAGGCCACCGGATTGGAGGCGCGAGTCACCATTCTGGGGCACCTGCAGCGCGGCGGGACGCCCTCGGCCGCTGACCGCCTGTTGGCCACCCGGCCGGGCACAGGCTGCGCGGCGTTGATTGACGAAGGGGTGTACGCTGTCATGGTCGCGGCCCGCGGCGAAGGTGTTGAGCCGGTGCCGCTGGAGAAGGTGGCCGGCAAACGGCGCACCGTTCCCCTTGACCACCCCTGGATAGAGAGTGCCCGCCGGGTGGGCACGTGTTTGGGTGACTAGCGCACAGAAGGAGGCAATCGCCATGCGAAAGAACGCGTCTAACCAACTGGCCTTCGCACTATGGCTCGGTGCAGCTACCCTGTCGTTGGCTTTGGTGTCTCTATCCTGCATAGTCGACACAGCGGCAGCCGCTCCACCTAGCCCAACTGTTGGTGATAGCTGCGTGCTCGGTCCGCTGGTCAACACCGTCATCCTTACCGGCACCGCCGCCGGTGGGGGCGCGGCAGTGTTTGACGTTGATCAGGAGTCCGTGAACCTGACCAGCAGCCCGTCCATCGAAGTGTTCAAGACCGCCAGCAGCGACACTGCCTACGTCGGTCAGACCATCACCTACACCTATCGGGTCACCAACACTGGAGACGTCATCCTCAGCGCGGTTGGAGCCTACGACGACATGTTGGGCACTGTCATCTTGGCAGGGGGCACCGCCGCTCCGCCGCTGATCAACCTGGGTGTGGGGAAATCTGCCATGGGCACTCTGACCTACATCGTGGATGCGGGCGATCTGCCCGGCCCGCTGGTCAACACCGTGGTGGTCACCGGCACTCCCGCTGGCGGTGGCATCGTCACCGCTAGCAGCACAGTCACGGTATTTCTCAGCTACCGACACGTATATCTGCCGCTCGTCCTCAAAGGGGAGCCCCTGACATACCTCTTTGTCACCAGCGACAACACAGGTGGCATCAGTCGTCTTGAAATATGGCGAGTCTCGGATAATATACTGGTGCAGTACTGTGAGAATATCCCGGACAATACAGTCCGGCATCCCTGCGCCTCGTTCCCGCCAGGCACGTACAGGGTTGTGGCATATACGGTCAGGTGTGACATTCCTCCAGCACAGAGGACGTGGGGTGCTGGTGAAGTCACCATACGCGTATACTGTGACTAGACGAGTTCGTGAGCATGAGACGAGAATCCCCAAAGCATAGTCGTGGCACTCTGTTGTCGGCGGTCACCGCAATCGGTGCGGTGGTCCTGATCGTGGGCGGCATAGGTATTGTTGCACCCCTTCTGCTCACTCCGATTCCTGCCCCCTTGCCAACCCTGGATCGTGCTTCCGTAGGGTCGTTAGCCCAGGTCCCTCCGGTCCTGGTGACGCGAACGGCGGTGGCCGCGCTTACACCTACACGCACGCCCATTCCCTCCTCCACGCCCAGTCCCTCCGCCACGCCCAGTCCCACTGCCTCCCCATCCGCTACTCTCGTCCCCACCC
>JAUVRU010000272.1 GCA_030597485.1 Anaerolineae bacterium | reverse complement strand
GTCAGGACGCTCGCTTGCCCCAGTTCTATGCCGTCCAGGATGTCGCGCACCTTTCCAGGCGTCACATAGCGCGGGCTTTTGGGGAAGAAGATGAAACCCAGCAAATCCGCCCCTGATGTAACCGCCGCCTGGGCGTCGGCCAGGTTGGTGATGCCACAAATCTTAACCTTCACTTCCATCGAGCAGCTCCCGTACTTTGGCGCCAACATCTGGCGCGACCACCAGCGCTTCACCGACGAGTGCCGCGTCCACATCGGCCGCGGCCAGCCGGGCCATATCGGCACGGGTGTGGATACCACTCTCGGCCACGAAGCAAACGTCCGGCGGGACCAGGGGGCGCAGCGACAGGCATGTGTTCAGATCCACGCTGAAGTCGCCCAGGTCCCGGTTGTTGACGCCGACCAGTCGGGGGGCCAGCGGCAGCACACGCATCAACTCGTCTGCATCGTGCACCTCAACCAATGCCGTCATCCCCAGCATACGGGTGCCGGCGAGCAACTTTGCTAGGTCGTCATCGGAAAGGAGGGCGGCAATGAGCAGTAGGGCGTCGGCGCCAGCGGCACGTGCCTCGTAGACCTGGTAGGGGTGGATAATGAAGTCTTTGCGCAGCAGAGGCACGGGGGTAGGCCGGCCCTCGCCTGCCGGACGCGAGGCAAGTTGCCGGCGGATTTGCGTCAGGCACTCCAGGCTGCCTTGGAAGAAGAGCTCGTCAGTCAGTACGCTGATAGCAGCTGCACCGCTGGTGGCGTAGGTGGTGGCCAGACGAATGGGGTCAAGGTTAGGGCGCAATATGCCTTTGCTGGGCGACGCCCGCTTTACCTCGGCGATGAGGGCCACGCCGGGTGCGGACCGCAGGGCGGCCACGAAATCGCGTGGTGGTGGCGCGGTGGCAGCACGAGACTGCATCGTCTCCAGAGGCAGGTCGTGCATCCGACAGGGAAGCTCCTCAGTTCGTTTGTAGTCAAGGATCCGGTCGAGAATAGTCATCGTAAATCAGCACATTGGAAGTCAATGAATCGAACGTTGGTTTGGTTGCCCTACCGTCTGCGTGAACTCGATGAGATGATCCAGCACACGCTGAGCCGCGCCGCTATCGAGACTATGCTCGGCCAGGCGGATGCCCTCGGCCAGGGTGCGGCCCTCGTCGCTGGCGACGAGGGCGGCGGCAGCGTTGAGAACTACCACGTCTCGGCGGGCAGTGTTGCCGGCAGGTCCCCTTTGGGGAAGCGTATCCGATAGAATCCCCCGAGTGATGGCAGCGTTCTCCTGTGCGTCCCCACCACGCAGGTCCGATAGGTGAGCCCGGGAGAAGCCCAGGTCGGCTGGGTCGAAGGTGTGCGCCTCCACGTATCCGTTGCGCAGCGTGCTGACCTGGTTGGGGCCGGTGGTGGTCAACTCATCCAGCCCACCCGCACCATGAACGACGAAGGCGGCCTCGCTCCCCAGCGCATCCAACACCCGGGCCAAGGGTTCGGTCAGGGCTGGGTCATACACACCCAGCACTTGCGCCGATGCACCGGCCGGGTTGGTCAGCGGCCCCAGCAGGTTGAAGATGGTTCGCATGCCCAACTCACGACGAGGCCCGATGGCGTGCTTCATGGCAGGGTGTAGTTTGGGCGCGAATAGAAAGCCGATGCCTACCTCGTCTATACATGCCGCAACCTGCTCCGGCGTCAGGTCCAGATTCACCTTCAACGCTTCCAACAGGTCGGCCGAGCCACATTGGCTGGAGATGGAACGATTGCCATGTTTGGCTACTGGCTGGCCGGCGCCAGCAACCACAAAGGCAGCGGTGGTGCTGATGTTGAAGGTGCCTGCCCCGGCGCCGCCGGTACCACAGGTATCTACCAATCTGTCTGTCCGGCGCGGACGCACCGCCACCGCGCTGCGCCGCATAGCGCGGGCGCAACCAGTGATTTCGCCGACCGTTTCACCCTTCATCCGCAACGCGGTCAGAAAGCCGCCGATTTGGGCTGGCGTTACCTGGCCTTCCATGATTTGCGTCATGGCCGACTCGGCCTCGACCTCGGTCAGGTCCTGCCGATCCCCCACTTTGGCGATGGCTTCCCGGATTGACACAGTACTCTCTCCTGGGAATGGTTGACGGCAGATAACGCGTGGCCGTTTGCCCTCTGTCACCTGCTGCCAGTCTGATTCCAAGAAATTCTTCAGCAGCTGATGACCGTACTCGGTCAGAATGGATTCAGGGTGAAATTGCACGCCTATGGCGGGGTGCCGCCGGTGGCGCAGTCCCATCACTTCCCGTTCCGGCGTGTAGGCGCTAACCTCCAGGCAGCCGGGGAAGGGTTCGGCCACGATTAGCGAGTGGTAGCGGGTGGCGTCAAAGGGAGATGGCAACCCGCCAAAGACCCCCTGCCCGTCGTGGTGCACCGGCGATACTTTGCCGTGCATCAGCCGGTCAGCCCGCACCACCTGTCCGCCAAACGCTTGCCCGATGACCTGATGCCCCAGGCAGACGCCCAGAATGGGCACGTTGGGGGCAAAGCGCTCAACAATGGCCAGCGAGATGCCGGCGTCGTCAGGGGTACCGGGGCCAGGCGAGATGACAATGTGTGTCGGGGCCAGTGCGGCGACCTCATCCAGGGTAATGGCGTCATTGCGGGCCACCTGTATCTCGGCTCCCAATTCACCCAGATACTGTGCCAGGTTGTAGGTGAAGCTGTCGTAGTTGTCAATGAGCAGGATCATGACAGACCTCCTATCCCCGATCTCCGGTTTCCGCAACCTGCACTGCTTCGGCTAGAGCGCGGGCCTTGTCGAGCGTTTCCTGGTACTCGCGCGCCGGATCACTGTCGGCGACGATGCCAGCGCCGGCCTGGATATGCACGGTATCGCCCTGCATCACGATGGTGCGGATGGTGATGCACGAGTCCATAGCCCCATCGTAGCCAACATACCCGATGGCCCCGGCGTACAAACCACGCCGGGTGCTTTCCAGCGCCTCAATGATCTCCATCGCCCGCACTTTGGGCGCGCCGCTGACAGTGCCTGCCGGAAACGTGGCACGCAGCAGGTCGAAGGCGTCGCACCCGGCCTGCAGTTGCCCCTGCACGTCGGAGACGATGTGCATTACGTGGGAGTAGCGCTCCACAATCATCATCTCTTCCACGTGGACGCTGCCGTAGTCACATACGCGCCCCAGGTCGTTGCGGCCCAGATCCACCAGCATTACATGTTCAGCGCGCTCTTTCTCGTCGGCCAGCAGTTCGTCGGCCAAAGCAGCGTCCTCGGCAGGAGAGGCGCCGCGCGGGCGGGTGCCAGCGATGGGCCGCACTTCGGCGACGCCGTCCTCAAGCCGGACGTGCATCTCGGGGCTGGCAGCAATGACGTGCAGGGGCGGCGTGCCGAGCCCGCCGGGGAAGTGCAAGAAGACCATGTAGGGCGATGGATTGAGCCAGCGCAGGGCACGGTAGATGGCAAATGGATGGGCGCTGGTGTGGCCCGACAGCCGCTGCGAGAGCACGACCTGGAAAACGTCACCAGCCGCGATGTGTTCCTTGGCCCGGCGTACAACGGTCTCGAACTGGGCCTGGCTGAAGTTGGAGGCAAGGCGACTGGCGTCGGCCTGAATCGTACCCCTGCCCCCTGGACGCGGCAGGGAAGACTGGGAGACAGGGGCACCCAGGCGGGCGACCACTTCTTCAATCCGGGCCGTGGCGCGGCGGTAGGCAGTAGGCGTGTCTCCTTCCAGCCGAGCGTTGGCGATGATCAGCAATCGCTGGCGGGCGTGATCGAAGGCAACCAAAGTATCGGCCAGCATGAAGGCGGCCTCGGGCATGCCCAAGGCATCGTCGGCTGTGGCGGGCAGGAGCTCAAATCGTCGGACGGCGTCATAGCCCAAGAAGCCGACGGCACCTCCACTGAAGCGAGGCAGGTCGGACAGCGTGATACCCGCCAGGTCCTCCTGGGAGGTGAAGTCTCTCCCGGAGGAGGGGCGCGACACCGGGGTGAAAGGGGCCATCTCGGCTTTGAGGACTGCCAGCGGATCTAACCCGTCGGCCAGTGGCACCGTACGCTCGTGACCGTCGCTCTCTACGTATACAGAGTCGCCCACCGTGCTGAGCAGAGCCCGCGGTCGCACCCCGATGAACGAGTAACGCGCCACCTGCTCGCCACCGGAGACGGATTCCAGCAAGAAGCTGGGGCCTTCGTCCTGCAATTTCAAATACACGCTCACTGGCGTCTCCAGGTCAGCTGGCAGCTCTCGGCAAATGGGAATCAGATTGCCTCGTTCAGATAGTTGTTCCACCTGGGCATGTGTTGGTTTGTACTTGGCTGCCACGCCATTCACCAAGGTGATGTGTCACGTTTTCCATGTAGCAAGAGGCTCT
>JAUVRU010000410.1 GCA_030597485.1 Anaerolineae bacterium | reverse complement strand
GTCGGGGCATTTCTCCTCCGCCAGGTACAGGCCCTCGTCACCGTTGCTGGCTGTCAGAACGTCATAGCCAGCCCGCGACAAGATAGCCTGCAAACCCAGCAACAGACTTCGATCATCGTCAATTGCCAGGACGCTCGGTCGTCGATCCTCCATTGGCCTTTCCTCTCAGGTCCTGTATAATTGCGAAGATATCACAGCCATAACACACTTCACTTTGCCAATCTGGTCAATATGTAGCTGCGCCTGCGGACAGTTCGGCATAAACATAAAGTGGAACAAGGCATCCCCAGATGCTGTCACAAGGCAACGTTCGGATCTGAGGACGCTAAACACACCCAGCAAAATGAGGCACACTCGTGTCTCAGCAGCGGTTGTTTGCCATCCCTGCCCCTGTCCCGGATCGTCTGCCTGACCCTAATCCCGCGAGATGGCGCCCACGTGGCAGCCTGCCCGGAGAATCCTGATGGCCATGGAATTGATTGCACTGGACCTGGATGGAACGCTGGTAGGTATTCCAATGGTTGTCCCCCAGCGTACCCGACAGGCTCTCCGATCAGCGATGAAGGCGGGATGCCGGGTGACCCTGGCTACCGGACGGTCTTTCGCCTCGACCGCTCCCATTGCACGCGAACTCCACCTGAACACCCCCCTGATCTTGTGCCAGGGTGCGCTCATCCAGGATCACAGAAACGGGGCTGTCATCCACCGCAGGACCATCCCGCTGGACATTGCACACGAGGTAGCGGCTTTTGCCAAAACCCATAGCCTGGCAATGCACGTGCACCTGGAGCAGGACCAGGTCTACGCCGACCGTGCATGCCCGCCGATTCCGCGTGTGGCAGTCCTGTCGGGAATGCAGGTGAAGACCGTGGATGACCTGCCGGAGTGGCTCGAACGCCCGCCGCTCAAGTTTCTGTTCTACGGAGCACCCGATGAGATCAACGACGTGTTGTCTGCTTTGGAGGCCCAATTCGATAGTCGCTTGCAGATCGTGCAGTCGTGGCACCATCTGGTCGAGATCACTGCACTCAACGTATCCAAGGGAGAAGCGTTAGCCTGGCTGGCCAGCCGCTCGGACGTGCCTCAGAGCGCCACCCTGGCGATGGGAGACCAGGACAATGACGCAAGTATGCTCACGTGGGCCGGGCTGGGTATCGCAATGAACAACGCCAGTCGGGCGGCCAAGGCCGCGGCCGATGTGATCGCTCCACCCTGGCCGCCGTCTGCCCGTGTCTCCACGACCGACGCCCCAGCAAACAAACCCGACATGCAGCATGACGAAGGGGTAGCCTGGGCGATAGAGCGGTACGTTCTGGGCCCGGGCGACGGGGTGGAATGAAAACACATACACTGCTCGCCGACGATCCTCAAGCCATTTCCGATGCTCAACGGTTGCTGCGCCAGGGGCAGGTCATTGCCTTTCCCACCGATACGGTGTACGGAGTGGGAACGCACGCCTTTCTCCCTGACGCCGTTGCTGCGCTGTATGCCGCCAAGAACCGTCCCCTGTCCAAGGCCATTCCCGTTCTCATTGCCAGAACAGACGATGTACCGAGGGTGGCCCGCGCTGTTCCCACCGTAGCCTGGCAACTGGCCGAAGAATTCTGGCCTGGAGGTCTGACTATCGTCTTGCCCCGCGCGGAGGAGCTGCCTGCTATCGTGACTGGTAGCGGCGATACAGTGGCTGTCCGGTGTCCCCATCACCCCATTCCTCTGACTCTCATGAACGCGATTGACGCCCCACTGGCAGCCACCAGCGCCAACCTGTCAGGCCAGCCGACCCCCTCGACCGCGCGTCAGGTGGCCGCGCAGATGGCAGGCAGGCTACCGCTCATTATTGACGGTGGTGATAGCCCCGGTGGCATTCCCTCCACAGTGGTGGACCTGAGCACCTGCCCCCCCCGTCTGCTCAGAACCGGAGCCGTCGCCGCCCATCAGCTGCGCCGCCTCTTGCCCGACCTCATCGAGGTCGAGTAGGCGTGCACCACTCTACCAGCCGCCACCTCCGGGACCCTTGTTCATCCGGGCCGGAAATGGTACAATGCCCCTATGTTGATTGGGATTGACGCCAGCCGGGCGGCGCATATCCAACCTACCGGCACGGAGGCCTATTCGCGGCAACTCATCCAGGCGCTGCTCCAGATCGAGTCGGAGCATCGGTTCATACTGTATTCACCGACCGCACTAGCCCCCGACCTGTGGGATCGCACATCTCCTGCACCGGAAAGCGCCTCTGAAAACCCAATAAGCGACACTCGCACCCACATCCCGTCCCCCCCACACACCAGGTTGACAGTGCGCGTCATTCCCTGCCCACGTCTCTGGACGCACGGGCGGCTGACCTGGGAACTGTGGCGAGACCCACCCGACGTTTTGTTCGTGCCGGCCCACGTGATGCCGCTGGTTTGCCCGGTGCCGACCCTGGTCACGGTCCACGACCTGGGATACCTTCATTACCCGCAGGCGCATCGTCCGTTCGACCGCTGGTACCTCCACTGGACGACCCGCCGCCACGTCCACAAGGCCGCCGGCATCGTTGCCGACTCGGAAGCCACCCGCCAAGACCTTATCCAGCAGTATCACGCCGATCCGAACCGCATCATCGTGATCTACCCCGGGCGTGATCGGTCACTGGTCAGAGTGGAGGACCCGGCCGCCATCGCGGCCGTCAGGGAGCGTTACGCGATCAAGGAGGACTACCTGCTCTACCTGGGCACGCTGCAGCCTCGTAAGAACCTGGTTCGACTGGTGGAGGCCTTCGCCCGCCAGCAGGCTGCGGCCAGCACCCGGATGCCAATCACCAGCGGCCCGATGCCGCCCCCGCCCGCTGCCACCCGACTGCAATTGGTTCTGGCCGGCAAGGAGGGCTGGCTTTGTGACGACCTGTTGCAGCAGGTTCGCCATCTGGGCTTGGAGAACCAGGTCGTCTTTCCCGGCTACATAGCCGCCGAAGACAAGGCAGCCCTGATCAGCGGCGCGCTGGCCCTGGTGTTTCCCTCTCTATATGAAGGATGCGGCCTACCCGTGCTGGAGGCAATGGCGTGCGGCACACCCGTGCTGACCTCAAACGTCTCTTCAATGCCGGAGGTAGCCGGGCAGGCTGCCCTGCTGGTCGATCCTCTCAGCGTCGACGACATAGCCGCCGGGTTGAGACGACTGAGCACCGACGGCGACTTGCGGCATTCGTTGGCCCAGAGAGGTTATGCCCAGATCCAGGGTTTTTCATGGCAGGGCGCCGCTCATCAACTCCTGGAGGCTTTGGAATCCGTTGTTCACCAGAATCCCCATAGCCGTCCGGCGTATGGACCGCTCAGTTGACCGGGGAACGCGTGGCTCGTCTATTGCCTGGATGGCCGGCGGAAGGCTGAACACCGATGGCTGAAGGCTCACCGCTGTTCATCTTGGATGTGC
>JAUVRU010000435.1 GCA_030597485.1 Anaerolineae bacterium | reverse complement strand
TGCGTGCTTGGCTTGACACCGCAAGAGCTGGAGGAACGTCTGATTTGCTGACGGCTGGCCGCCGGGACCCTTCGGGGGCCGGATCGCGACACGGAATTTAGAACGCAGTCCATTGTCTGCCGGTTGTAATTATTGATTGCGTAGCGGACTGCCGGCAGAGTGAGAGGAGTTGATATGAGACCTCATCAGTTTCTAGCAGTCTTGCTTCTTCTTGCGGCCACCTGGGTCGTTGGATGCAACGCGCAAATGCCTCTCGTCGAGACTGTTGATTCTCGGGCGCAAAGTGAGCAGGTTGATGTGGCGAAGCCAGTGACGGAGACGGCAACCGAGGTGCCAACCGTCGCTGACAGCGGAGGAAGCACAGACGTATCTTCCACCCCGACCTTCCCGGTGGTCAAGGTCAAACCGCCAGCGGAGGCCAAGGGGGCTGTCGAACTGGCCACAGACGACTTGATTCAGAAGACAGGAGTGGCACCCAAGACCGTCCGGCTAGTGTCGGTGGAGACAGTCCAGTGGTCAGATGCCAGCCTGGGATGTCCCAAGCCGGGCATGATGTATGCGCAGGTCATCACACCGGGATTCCTGGTCGTGCTCGAGGCAATGGGTGAAGAGTACGAGTACCACACGGACGAGGGACGCTTTGTGGTTCTATGCCAGCCAGGAGATGCGTCCGGCGAGTGATGGATAGTCCCCACCCTCAGGGTGCCGGCCGCCCCGGTTATCACTGAGCGGTTGGCAACCAGCGGCGGGCAGGTCGCATCAGATAAGATGCAGAATTCTGCCGCAATTATTGCAGAACACGAGCGTCTCACCTGTCCCCGCCTGCTGTACCTGACTGGTGGGGGGAGGCATACGGCACCCCTCGCAGATGCCGTTCTCCACCACCACCACCGCCCGCCCCCCCTTGCGCTGGCGCAGCGCTTGATAGATGCCAATGTCTTCGGGATCGATGGACGCAATCAGTGAGCCCCGCTGCTGGAGAAGCTCTTCCTGTTGTGTCTCGAGCTGGCTCCGCTCGGCCACCAGATCTTCCTGATCAGCCTCCCACCGGGCGATGATCTGACCCAGATTGCTTTGCGCTCCGCTCAAAGTTTTCTCCGCGTCCTCTTCGCCCACCAGTGCCTCCAGCAAATCCTCTTCCTTCTTCTCTCGCCAGCGCTTGAGCGAAACGGAGTCCTCTTGGAGGTTAGCCAACTCCTTGGGGTTGGTCACTCGACCGCTGTAAAGACGTTGTTCATTCGTCTCGATTCGCTGGATAACCCCGCCGACTTCCAGGTCCAGGTCGCGCGCCTGCGTCCGGCATTTGGCCAGGTGCTCTTCAGCGTCGGTTGCATGCTTTCGTGCTTGCGTTACCTGGTCACTCTCCCCCAGCGCGGCAGCAATCTCCTTCAACCGGCGAGACACGATCTGCAGCTCATCATCCGTCTTCTGCAGGTTGTGCAAACCTCGTGTGCGGCTCATAGCACCTTTCCTCTTCTGAGACCGGTCGGCCAGGAGCCGGCAGCGGGTGTTACGGTGCTTCTGGGCGCAAGAAGGGAAAACTCAGAAGCAGCGAGATGATCGTTTGGGCGGCTCTGGTCCCTGATTTGCCTCCCGGACGTTTGGGTGACGATAGGTGCGCTTGCTTCCTACCCCAACAGATCGCGTACGCTGATCGTGGCTGCTACTTTTGAGGCTATCTGGGCAATGGCCTGTGCCGCTGGCGCCTCGGGATTGGAAACGACTACCGGATTCCCACTGTCACCGCCAGCGCGCACCACAGTGTCAAGGGGAACCTCCCCCAGGAAGGGCACCTTCATCCGCTCGGCCATCGCCTGGCCCCCGCCGTGGCCAAAGATGTCTGTGCGCTGTCCGCAGTGCTCGCAGGTGAAATAGCTCATGTTCTCGACAACACCCAGCACCGGGACTTCCAGCTGGTCGAACATGGCGATGCTCTTACTGACGTCAGCCAGTGCCACATCTTGCGGCGTGGTGATTATCACCACGCCGGTCAGGGAGAGAGACTGGGCCAGGCTCAGGCTGGCATCGCCGGTGCCAGGGGGCAGATCCACTACCAGGTAGTCAGGGTCTCCCCAGTCCACCTCGCCCAGGAACTGACGCAGGGCTGAGTGAATCATAGGGCCTCGCCAGATGACTGGCGCCCCTTCATCGATCAGGAAGCCCATAGACATCAGTTTGACGCCGTGGCCCATCACTGGCTGGATGCGGTTATTGAGTGAGTGCGGTCGTTCGTTCACCCCCATCATCATCGGAACGTTGGGACCGTATATGTCGGCGTCCAGCAAGCTAACGCTTGCTCCGTTGTTGGCCAGCGAGACAGCCAGATTGACGGCTATGGTACTCTTGCCCACGCCACCTTTGCCGCTGGCGACGGCAACGGCGTTCTTCACCCCGATGTCCATCTTACCCACCAGGCGAGGGTCGGAGGGGACACTTGAGTAGAAAGTCACCTCGACGTCCTTGACGCCTGGCAATGCCATAACGGCTGCCCGCGCTGTCGACTCGATTTCATCTTTCATCGGGCACGCGGGTGTGGTCAGCACGATGGTGAATTTGACAACCTCATCATCGATCCTCACATCACGGACCATCTTCAGTGTGACCAGGTCTTTATGCAATTCGGGCTCAATAACGTGGCTTAGCGCCTCTATCACTTGAGCCTCTGCCAGATTGGCGCTCATCGCAGCACTCCTTTAGTAAGGTTAGTGAAATATCAGCACGGGTCATTATACCGAAAACCGGAATTGTCTGCCAGTTCTGGGCAGGGGAATCGGTGGAGGAAGGGGCAAGCCATGGCACTGTGCCACTCCCTCAACCAGTGCATTGCACTGCTCCGGGCGGACAACCGGCAAACTTGGCCGCTGCCGTCCAAACACAGCATGAAGCGCTATGACCGCGCTCGAATCTCGTACGAGCAGGTTGCATCGCCCATGGCCTGGTGCCGCTGGCGTGTGATCTCGACGTCGAGCAGATCGGCGAACAGGGCCATCTCCTGCCCGCAGGCCGCCTCGCACCATTCCGCCACCCGCAGAATGGGGCAATTCCGTTGATGCAGCAGGTAGGAACCGTCTGCCAGCTCCTCCCACGTAGCCATGTACCCGTCGGCCTGGCGCAGGCAGGTCAACTGCTCCAACCGATCACGCAGAGTCTCGCCGTTCACGTCAGCGCGATACCGCTCTATCTGTTCCTGCTTGCGCTGCTCGAAGATGAGATCGATTGCCTGCTGGCCAAATAGATCCTTGACC
>JAUVRU010000088.1 GCA_030597485.1 Anaerolineae bacterium | reverse complement strand
TGGCCCGTGCCTCCAACAGTTTGCCCAGCTTGATGAGGGTGATGATGACGGCAGCCGTCTCGAAGTAGACATGCGTGCCCAAAGCCGTGCTGCCTAATGTCAGGGCTATGGTGACCGGTACGCTGTAGAAAAAAGCGGCGGACGAGCCCATCGCCACCAGCACATCCATATTGGCGGTGCCGTTGCGCAACGCTTTCCAGCCGCCCACATAGTAGTCCCACCCGACGTAGAACTGTACCGGCAGGGCCAGCGCCATCATCAGCCAGTTCACCCATGGCGCGTGCGACCACTCGCCCAGCCACCCGAAGTCCCGACTCATGCTGAGCAGGAAAAGCGGCAGGGTGAAGATGATGCCGATCCACAACTTGCGGGTTTGATCGCGAATCTCTGCCTCACGGGCAGCCTGCTCAGCGTCTTCCAGTTGCCCGGCATCAGACTCGACTACCCCATAGCCGGCCTTCTCGATGGCCGTCACCAGGTCGCTGTGAGCAACCTGACCGGGGACATACTCCACCGTCGCCTTCTCGGTGGCGAAATTGACAGTGGCTGAAACGACGCCTGGCACCTTCTTGTTGAGCGTCCGCTCGACCGTGGCGGCACAGTTGGCGCAGGTCATGCCGGTGATGGGCAGTTCCACTCTGGCGATGGCCACGTCGTAGCCCACGTCCTTGATCTTGCTGATCAAGGCACCTTCACCCAGCACCGCCGGGTCAAATGTCACGGTCGCCGTCTCAGTGGCGAAATTGACGTTGGCCTCAGCCACACCATCGAGCTTCTTCAGATTGCGCTCGATGGTGGCCGCGCAATTGGCGCAGGTCATGCCGGTAATGGGAAGGGTGTTTTTCTGTTGAGCCATCTAACGCTCCGGCGGGTAGTTGATCTCCTCCAGCAGGGCACGGATGGTCTCCCAGTCAGTGGCCGAGTCTCCCCAGTCGACGGTGACCATCTTCGTCGTTTCGTCGGCCTTGACCGACGCCACGCCTGCCAGCTCACCAACCTCGCGCTCAATGGTGGCGACGCAATGGCCGCAGGTGATATTCGGGACCTCAAAGGTTTTGGTTGCCATAGCACTATCCTCCAATTCCAATAGCCGTCAGCGTTCAGCAATCGGGTTCTAGCATCTGGTCGAGCGATGGGCGCCTCTGTTTCACTTTGATCGCTAACTGCCGCCTGGTGTAGGCGGGCGGCTGA
Source organism: Anaerolineae bacterium (assembly GCA_030597485.1). Taxonomy (GTDB): domain Bacteria; phylum Chloroflexota; class Anaerolineae; order 4572-78; family NAK82; genus JAUVRU01. The sequence continues at coordinate 6,011 of JAUVRU010000088.1, read as the reverse complement.
CTGCTGACCGCTAATTGCTGATTGCTTACATTTTGCCGCTTGCCTCGAACACGTCCATGATCTCGCCGATAACCCGCTCGCGTTCGGCCGGATCGTCGCCCCGGATAGCCGTGGTCACGCAGGTATGCAGGTGGCGTTCGAGCACCAGGCTGTTGACCCTCTGCATGGCGCGCTGCACGGCCAACAGCTGGTTGACGATGTCGATGCAGTAGTCGCCATTCTCCACCATGCGCTGAATACCACGCATGTGGCCTTCGATGCTCTTCAGTCGATTCACTATATCAGTCGTCGTCTCGTCTGTCATAGACTGGCCTCTCACTATATCCCCCCCCTATGGGGGAGGGGTAAGTCCGATCATATTCTACCATACATGGAAGCTGTTGTCAATAGGTCTCCGGGCCTCTCGGGGATTTCGAAGCAAAAGAGCAGCAGCAATCTCCACCGTATCCCGCCTCGCTGAGTACGAGGCGGGGTCGCCAGGCAGGCATGGGGCTGATGGTTTCAGCAAAGGCCGTAGCGGGCATCTGAGAACCTCACAGGCATATCAGAACTGCTACGAAATCCCGTCTTGAAGATATCTTGTCATTTGTGGTCCCTCATAGTATAATCTGTGCTGTTGAACGCAGACAGGGAGAAAGATCGTTCGGGGGCGGCGGCTCTCGACTGTTGTTTGCTGTCCTGCCTGTCCGTTCCCCACAGTTGTTTGCTTATGAAACTCATCGTCGTGGTTCCCACCTATAACGAGGCTGACAACCTTCCCGCAATCGCTGCCGAACTTCTGGCATTGGGCATTGAGGGACTTGAGCTGTTAGTTGTGGACGACGCGTCCCCTGACGGCACAGGTGACGTGGCAGATGACCTTGTCCAGCGCTACCCGGGCACGATTTGTGTCATACATCGTCCAGGCAAGCTGGGACTGGGCACCGCCTACGTGCAGGGCTTCACGTGGGCTTTGGAGCACGGGGCTGACTTCGTCGTCCAGATGGACGCCGATTTCTCCCACTCGCCGACGTATATCCCCACCTTCCTTGAGCTTATCAAGGACTGTGATGTGGTAGTGGGCTCGCGTTATGTGGAAGGCGGACGAATCGATGAGCGATGGGGGTGGGGACGCTGGTTCCTGAGCTGGTGGGCCAACTCCGTTTGGGTGCGCCTGATACTGGGTATGCGTGCCACCGACGCAACCGCTGGCTTCAAGTGTTGGCGAAGCAGTGCCCTCAGGCAGCTGGGATTGGAGCGCATTCGGTCCAATGGTTACGTGTTCCAGGTGGAAATGGCGTATGTGGCTGAGAGAATCGGGCTGCGCGTGCTGGAAACCCCTATCTACTTCGAGGATCGTCGCATCGGCCAGAGCAAGATGTCTGTGCCAGTGAAGATTGAGGCGGCCATACGCGTGTTTGAGATCGGCTGGCGCCATCGCCATCTGAAGCCCCTACCTCGCCCAATCGAAGCTCAGGATTAGGAGTCCTTGCATTGCGCGGGCGCATAATCCGGCAGGATGCGCTGATTGCCCTCCTCCTTTTTATCCTGCCGCTCCTGTTGCTGGGGCCGGTTAGCCTGGGCCCTCGCACCCTGCTCCCGGTTGACAATCTGTTCGTCGGCGAACCATGGGCTTCCTTTGCCGACGAGTTGGGAGTAGGCCGTCCCCACAATGCTCTCCTCTCTGACCTAATTCTGGAGAATTATGTCTGGAAGCGGTTCGCTCTTCAGAGTCTTCAGAATCGAGCTGTTCCCCTGTGGGATCCCTATCTTTTCGCTGGCCATCCGTTCCTGGCCAATGGTCAGCACTCAGCGCTCTATCCTTTGAGTCTCATATTCTACGTGGTCCCGTTGGCCAAGGCTTACGGGTGGTTCACCGTCGTCCAGCTCTGGCTGGCCGGTCTGTCCTTGTACGTGTTTCTGCGCGTGTCAGGCGTGAGCCGGCTGGGTGGGTTGCTCGGCGGCATAATCTACCAGTTAAGCACATTTTTCGTCGTCAGCGTCGTCTTCACCATGATTATCGCGGCAGCCGCCTGGCTGCCGTTGCTGCTGGCGATGATTGAGGTCATCGTTCGCAAGCAAGAAGAGAAGGGCACCACAGATTACTCCCCTGCCCCTTATGTGGTGGTGGGTGCGCTGGCGTTGGGAATCCAGATGTTGGCTGGTCACGTTGAGATCACCTACTACACGCTGCTGGTCAGCGGGTTTTACGCCGTCTGTCGGCTGATCGTCCTGTGGCGAGGCCAGCGAGTATGGGGGCCGACAGCACGCATCGGAGTCTGGCTGCTAGTCATGGTGCTGTTGGGCGTGGGATTGGGGGCCGTTCAGTTCATCCCCCTCTATGAGGTGGCCAGCCACAACTTCCGGGTAGGTTCGGTGACGTATGCTGACGTGGTTGGCTGGGCACTCCCTGCCCGGCGCGCTATCTCCTTCTTGATCCCTGATTTCTTCGGCAATCCGAGCCATCATGCCTTCTTCGACGTGGTGACTCGCCGCTGGCTGCCGATTGAGTTGAATGCTCACGGTCAGATCAATCCACTCTGTCCTTATTGTACCGGTTGGGATACCAAGACCAGCGTGGAGGCAGGCGCATATGTGGGTATCCTGCCATTGCTGCTGGCAGTGGTGGCAGTCGCCGGATGGATACTCACTCGTAGGTCACGCTTGCAGCGTGACAGCCTGGCCGTAGCAGATGGCGACGGCGGGCAACATGCCCGCCCTACGGGTGACAACCTGGCCGTAGCGGACGGTGACGGCGGGCAGCATGCCCGCCCCACTGGTGACAACTTGGCCGTAGCAGGCGGTGACGGTGGGCAATATGCTGGTGACGGCTCGCCCCAGGTATGGATCTTCGCGTTGCTCGCTGTCCTGTCGCTGCTTTTTGCCTTTGGCACGCCACTCTACGCGCTCCTCTATTATGGCCTCCCCTTCTGGAATCAGTTGCACTCGCCCTTCCGATGGATATATCCCTTCACCCTCAGCATCGCCGTGCTGGCTGGCATTGGGGTGATGTATCTGGAGCGCCACGTAAGCCCAACCGACGAAGCCGATGCCCGAGACAAACAGACCCACGCGCCAGCCTTCTCACTGTACACCTTCAGCCTGCGTGTTGGCTGGCTGACCTTCTGGGGTGGGTTGGCGGGCCTGGCGGTGCTGTTGCTGGTCCTGGTTCTTCCCGGACCGTTCATCGAACTGGCGCAAATGGCGTTGGACCGGTCGGGACTAGCCCAGAATGCCTTCGCCGACGGAAGACAGTTTCTGGGCTATCAGTGGGTGAATCTGCTGAAATTCTTCCTGTTTGTCATGGCAGCCGGTGTCATCCTGCGTATCAGCCGCTGCCCTATTTTCCTGCCACTGCCAGGGAGATTGGGCAAGATGCCAGCCTGGCAGCCGCTGGCCGTGGCAGTGGTGGCGCTGGACCTGTTGGCGGCAGGATATGGCTTCAACCCAGCATCCGATCCGGCCTTGCTCCATTTTCGTCCCCCGGTGGTTGACTGGCTGTCGGCGCGGCAGGCCGAGGATCCTCATTTCCGAATCACGACCTTCGATGTGCCTGGGGAGCCCCATCCCTTGATAGCCAACAGTGGCATGTATTGGGATCTTCAGGATGTGCGCGGTTATGATTCGATCATCCCTGCCCAGTTCGCCCGCTACATGAACCTCATCCAGGAGCAGGGTGACTTGCTCTACAACCGTATTGCCCCGATTTATTCGCCTGGCTATCACGCCCTGGATTCGGCACTGCTCGACCTGCTCGGCGTCCGCTACGTACTGACCACCCAGGACATCCCCAATGATGGCTACCGGCTGGTCTACGAGGGCGAGCTGCGCGTGTACGAGAACCTAGACGCGCTGCCCCGTGCTTTCGTGGTTCCCTATGCAGAGCAGGTGCCAGCGGAGAAGATGGACTACGCGCTCCGCAGCCTCAACCCCCGCTGCCAGGTCATCCTCGAACCTGACGAGGCGACTGGGGCACTGGCGGAGCCAGGATACCAGACTGAGAACTGCATCGTCCAACCGGCGACGGTCACGAGTTACGCTGCCAATGAAGTCCTCCTTCGCGTATCGCTGGACGAGCCAGGCTGGCTGGTGCTGGCTGACAGCTACTTCCCGGGATGGAAGGCATATAGACAGATAGCAAATGACAATGGCCAAATAGCCAATCAGGAAACTGAGGTGACGATCTACAGAGCGGATGGCAATTTCCGGGCGGTCCATCATGATGCTGGGGAGTGGAAGGTCCGCTTCAAGTACACCCCTATGAGCTTCAAGCTGGGCCTGTATGTCAGTTTCCTGGCAGGGGTCATCACGCTGTTGCTGCTCGGTCAGTGGGGGTGGGGAAAGCTGTACCGTGAATCGGCGGACGATATGCCGATGAAGCGCATTGCCAAGAACAGCCTGGCCCCGATGGCAATGGCACTGATTAACCGCATGGTCGATTTTGCCTTTGCGTTGCTTATGCTTCGTATATTGACGCCCGAGGGAGCAGGGCGTTTCCAGTTTGCCGTGGTGTTCATTGGCTATGCCGAGATTCTCACCCGCTTTGGGCTGGGGACGTTGCTGACCCGCGAGGTAGCCCGTAACCGCACCCAGGGCAATGCCTATTTTTCGAATGTGACCATTCTGCGGGCACTCTTGTGGATGGCATCTCTGCCGTTGATGGGAATAGCTCTGTGGCTCTACGTCGTCTTTGGCGGCGTGGCCCCGGAGACGGTGATAGCGGTTGGACTGTTCGCTGTCGGGCTTTTCCTGAGCAACATCTCTGATGCACTGACCGCGCTCTTCTATGGCTATGAAAAGGCAGAATATCCAGCAGCGATTTCCACTGTCACGACCGTCATCCGCGTCAGCCTGGGGGCATTGGCCCTGCTGCTGGGAGGCGGTGTTATCGGGCTGGCAGGCGTCTCAGTGGTGGCGAATACCGCCTCGGTAATTGTGTTGGGGTCCCTGCTGTGGCGCAAGGTCTTCCGTCCCGAATTTGACAATGACCCTGGGCTGCGGCGACACATGATGGGCGAATCGTTGCCTCTAATGATCAATCATCTGCTGGCAACTCTTTTCTTCCGTATCGACATTCTCATACTGCAGCCGACGTGGGGCGACCGGGCGGTTGGCTTCTACGGCGCAGCCTACAAGTACATCGACGGCATAAACATCATTCCTTCGTATTTCACGCTGGCTCTCTTCCCGCTGATGAGTCGCTACGCCAAGACTGCCCGCGATTCGCTGGTCCGCTCCTACATCCTGTCGCTGCGTCTGTTGCTGATGATCGCGTTGCCCATCTCTGTGGGCACGCCCTTCATTGCCCGTGAGCTGATCCTCATCTTGGGCGGCAGCCAGTATCTGCCTGATTCGATGATTGCGCTACAGATACTGATCTGGTTCTTGCCCTTCAGTTTCATCAATCAGGTTACTCAATACGTGCTGATCGCTATCGATCAGCAGCATTTCTTGACCAAAGCGTTCATCATTGGCGTCGTGTTCAACGTGGGCGTGAACCTGTATCTCATTCCACGCTACGGTTACCAGGCGGCAGCCGTGACCACCATCTTCAGTGAGTGGGCATTGCTCATACCGTTCTACTACGCGGTGCGCAAGAACTTGTGTCATGTGCCCTGGATTGATGTTGCCTGGCGGCCAGCGCTGGCCTCCGCGACGATGGGCGCGGCCCTATGGCAGGTGCGGGACTCCAATGCGCTGGTGCTACTGGCGCTGGGCGGCGTTGTGTATTTCGTGACTCTGGCCCTGGCGAGAGGCTTCAGACAGCCAGACATGAATCTGGTGTGGCGGCTACTGCCGTTGGATCGACTGCGGGACCGTGTGCTTCCAGGCACACCCGGGCACTGACACAGGTGGAGCGGAAATGGGACAAGTGTCCAATTGGGTCAACGTAGCTTCTGTGGTAGAATCGTGGCGAACGCACATGTCGGTGAAAGTTCACCTGTTCGCGGGGGTGGGTCGAACGTCAATGCCCGGTCTTCGCCCGCCACCCTGTCCGACCTGCTTCAGGGTGAGGGGTAGTCCCTTCCGTG
>JAUVRU010000370.1 GCA_030597485.1 Anaerolineae bacterium | reverse complement strand
GAAGCCTATGCCGGGAGTATCTGAGGAGTACAGCACCGATAACCCCGGCAGAAAGTGCTGTAATTCGCGAACCGCAGCAAGAACCGACGCATCCAGCTGGGCGCCGTCGACAAGGCTGCGACCATCTGGATGCGTCGGGTCTTGCTGCGGTTCGCGAACTACAGCACTTTCTGCCGCAGTTATCGGTGGTGTACTACTCAGATGCCACCGGCATAGGCTTCAAGACCCCCGAGGGCTGGCCTGTGTACCTGGGTGACGCCCGGGACATGGAGTTCAAGTTGACCGTGCTGGTTCCTTTGCGCAAGTATCTGCTGGATGAAGGCATAACACCGGAGTTTGTGGATGTGCAGTTCCCGGAGAGGCCATTCTACAGGTGATAGGCATCATTACCTGATGAATACTACATATAGTGTGATATGTCTTGTCAAATACAACATATTGTGGTAAACTAATGAATAAATGTCCCGGCACGGTGGCAGCTCAGCTACCATCATTTCTACGGAGGGGAGGTAACGCGTGGAGCGTGTCGCTGCCTGCATAGACGTCGGCACCACCAAGATATGCACGCTGATTGGCGAAACTGATGAGACGGCCGATGGCCTCCGCATCGTTGGGGTTGGCGTGGTTCCATCACGTGGCATACGCAAGGGCGTGGTTGTCAATGTGAAGGAGACAACCGATGCCATCCTGGCCTCAATCGATAAGGCAGAGCGGATCTCTGGCTGTGAGATTGAGAGCGCTTACGTGGGGCTGGCCGGTGCCCACATCTCTTCTATTAACAGTGTGGGGGCGGTGGCGATCAATCGCGGGGAACGGGGTGTGCAGCCAGCTGACGTTGAGCGCGCTCTGGACGCAGCACGCGCGATGCCTGTACCCCACAACCGGCAGGTGCTGCACGCCATTCCCCGTAGTTACAAACTGGATGGTGATGATGGTGTGCGTGACCCTCTCGGAATGCAAGCTTATCGGATGGAAGTGGAGGCTCATATCATCACCGGCGCCACTACCTCCATTCACAACCTGGTCAAATGTGTGCAGGCAACAGGCACAGGTGTGGATGCCATGGTACTGGAACCGCTGGCTTCCGGTGAAGCGGTACTCACCGAGGTTGAGCGCGAGATGGGAGTTGTCCTGGCCGACATCGGTGGCGGAACAACCGACATCGCCATTTTCATAGAGGGGAGCATCTGGCACACGGTGGTACTGCCCATGGGCGGCGAACAGATCACCCACGATATTGCAATCGGGCTACGCACGCCCTTCACCACGGCCGAAGAGATCAAGATCAAGTATGGCAATACAAGCAGCAAGAACGTCCAGATTGATGAGACGTTGGACGTAACTGCTTTTGGAGAGGGTGGACCACAGCAAGTATCTCGCCTGTTCCTGACCCAGATCATCGAAGCTCGTGTTGAAGAGATATTTGAATTGATCCGACGGGAGATCAAACGTTCGGGCTACGACGGGTTGCTGCCGGCTGGGGTGGTTCTGTGCGGCGGTACTGCCGATTTGGCTGGCATTCGCGACGTGGCTCGGGAGCAGCTGAACTTGCCGGTGCGGACCGGGGCCCCTCACGACATGCGCGGTCTGGTAGATGTCTTAGGTAGCCCGGCGTATGCTACCAGTGTCGGCCTGCTTCTGTGGGGGTTGAGACGTGACGTACCCAGACCGAATCGTGATCGGCGTAATAATGGTCTCAAGTTGCCGGGTTGGCTGAGGGCATTCTTGCCGGAGAGACAGTCGCACATACGGGCCTGACATGATAGTAACGCATATGCATCGTGTTGAGCGGCCCCGCCGCTTGCCGGTTCCTTTCTTCATCGGGTCTGGCAGAAAAGGAGGTTGAGAGATGCAATACGAAAGTTTAGCCGCTGAACCTGAGCACTTCGCCCAGATCAAGGTGATGGGTGTTGGTGGTGGTGGCTCTAATGCTGTCAATCGGATGATTACCGAAGGATTGCGAGGGGTGGAGTTCATAGCGGTGAACACTGATGCCCAAGCTCTGCTCTTGAGCGAGGCGCAACAGCGGGTCCGCATTGGCGACAAGCTGACGCGGGGGCTGGGGGCCGGTGGCGACGCTGAGATCGGGCGGCAGGCTGCTGAGGAGTCGGCAGAGGACATGCGCGAGATGGTGATGGGTGCGGACATGGTATTCATTACCTGTGGCATGGGCGGAGGTACCGGCACCGGGGCTGCCCCGATTATCGCCAGTCTTGCCAAGAGCAATGGAGCGCTCACCATTGGCGTGGTCACCAAGCCCTTCACCTTTGAGGGCGGCCGCCGGATGGGCGTAGCTGAGGAGGGCATTGAACAGCTCAAAGACAGTGTGGACACCCTGATCGTCATACCCAATGACAGGTTGCTTGAGCTGGTCGATAAGAAGGTCTCCATGACCCACGCCTTTCGAATAGCCGATGATGTGCTGCGCCAGGGCATCCAGGGCATCTCCGAGCTGATCACCGTGCCCGGGCTCATCAATCTTGATTTCGCTGACGTGCGCACCATCATGAATGAGGGCGGCTCTGCTCTGATGTCCGTTGGCAGGGGGAGTGGCGAAACCCGGGCTTCAGATGCGGCCCAGGAAGCCATTACCAGTGCCCTGCTCGACGTGACGATTGAAGGAGCACACGGCATTCTGTTCAATGTGACCGGTAGCGACAACCTGAGTCTCTTTGAGGTCAACGAAGCAGCTGAGATCATCCGCAGCAAAGCCCATCCCGATGCCAACATCATCTTTGGTGCTGTAATTGACGAGGAGATGGACGACGAGATTCGCATTACCGTCATAGCCACTGGATTTGACGCTGAGGGTCAGCGCAAGCCTTACGTGGCCTCCAGCAGGAAGACTATCGAGTTTCCAGGTCAACGTGTTGACCAGGACGACCTAGACATCCCAGCTTTCTTGCGCCGACAACGTTAGTCAGGATCAAATCTTGGTCTACCGAGTCGGTTACTTTCCTTCTGCCTAGCGGTCGGGCAAAAGACCGCAACTGCATCCCCACCTGCCCCTGGTTGACTCTCCCGGCCAGGGGCACCTTTATTGGGGAGCATGGTCTCGTTTCCCAGTACCGGGTACCTCGAATCCGGAACCTCGGACACACCCGTTTTGCGGTTGGCGTTGACGGATTCATGTGCCTGTGTTATACTGCCGTGAAGTTTAGGAGGGTTATCACGATGACCGGGCTGAGGGAGCGATTGACCCAAGACGGAATTCTGGTTTCTGACGGGGCCACCGGCACTTTTCTGCAGCGAGCAGGGTTGCCATCTGGTATGGCACCCGACCGCTGGAACCTGGAGAATCCGGATGCCATCGAAACGATGCATCGGGGCTATGTAGATGCAGGAGCTGACCTGATTCTCACCAATACCTTTGGCAGCAATCGCCCACGTCTGGAGAAGCAGGGACTGGCCGACCGGATGCGCGAGGTGATTCTGGTGGCCGCTCACCTGGCCCACCGAGCGGCCGGGGATAGCACGTTGGTGCTGGGAGACATGGGCCCCACCGGGGAGCTGATGAAACCGTCGGGCATGCCGACCTATGAAGGCGCTGTGGCTGTGTTTGCGGAGCAGGCAACGGTCCTTGCCGAGGGGGGTATGG
>JAUVRU010000124.1 GCA_030597485.1 Anaerolineae bacterium | reverse complement strand
ATTGGCGAAAGATAGTTTCGATGCCGTGCTGGGTGATGAAGAGAACGAAGAAATCGTAGGCGACTTGAGCATGGACGATGACTTCGATGACATATACTGAAGTGGGTAGAGCGGAAAGGAGGTGAGGGATGGATGCAGACGCCAAGAACGAGCGTGACGCTGCGACCTGGCGAGTCTCAGGAGAGTCTACTCAAGCGCTTCCGCAAGGAAGTGGTGAAAGGACGTGTTCTTAGCACCTACCGCAAGAAACGCTGGTACGTCTCCAAGAGCGAACAGCGTCGTCTGGCGAAGCAACGTGCAGTGCGGAAGGCACGGCGCAAGATGATGCGTCGAGAGACCAGGAAGCCGCGGTAACGGTCGGCACACGAGCATTCCGTGCGTATGGGCTAGGAGAAGGCTAGGGGGGCGCCACACGTCGCTCCCCTTCGTTTTTCCCCTGTCCTCACTGCTCCCCGCTCGACTGACCAGCCTGTTCTTTCGCTGTGGCCTCAATCTCATCGGCCACAGCGTCCAGGTCTTTCCGCATCTCGCCTACTGAAATCTTGTTGACCGAGTGACAGGCGGGGCAGACTGCTTGATAGTGTTTCGGCTGCCTGGCCTTGAGCTTGCGCAGTTCCCGGCCAACAAATACGGGATCCAGATCAAAACGCCGCCGGCATTTGAAGCACGTGACGTGTATCAATGACAAATCCTCCGCTCGTTTTGGATGCTCGCCCAGTCCTGTCTCCATTGTACACACAGGGCGACGGATTGTCAATGCCCGGACTCCAAGGGGTGCCAAATGATCTCACTTGACGATCTGATAGCCTTTCTGGACGAGTTCATGGGAAAGCCCGAGTCTGTCAGCCACACGGACCCGGGGATGGCAAATGGCCTGCAAGTGCGTGGGCGCGACGAAGTGGAGGTCGTCGTCACCGGGGTCAGTGCCAGCAGACGCTTCTTTGAGGAGGCCACCACGATGGGTGCCGACGTCGTGATCGTCCATCACGCCCTCAACATGCCGGCCAGTGTACATTTTGACAGAATATTCGTGAACCGGCTGCGATACCTCCTGGATCATGACTTATCGCTCATCGGCTACCACTACCTGTTGGACAGTCACCCGGAGGTGGGGAACAACGTGCAAATCATCAAATCCCTGGGCGGAGTACCGGTCGAGCCTTATTTGCCCGACGCATGGGGGTGGGTAGGAGAGATACCGGGTGGCATCGACCGCGACGAGATACTGGCCCGATGCACCAATCTGTTCCTGCAGCAGGGCGTGCAGTATCCCTTCGGCCCCGAGCGAGTGCACAAGGTTGTGGCTGTGAGTGGCGGTGGAGCGCCGAAGCCGGGAGAGATGGAGTGGTTGATCCAGAACGGCGTGGGCCTGTTTGTCACCGGGGAGCCGCGTGAGTGGTGCCGGGAGCTCTTCCGAGAGGCCAACATCAGTTTCGTGGCTGCCGGACACTATCACACCGAGCGCATGGGGATACAGGCCCTCGGCGACACGCTGCAACGCCGGCTGGATGTCGCTGTCAAGTTCCTGGACTTGCAGAATCCCGTGTAGGCACTGACCCGGGCCGATGCATCGGCGGGAGAAGGTCTCCGGAATCTGATGAGGACCTATTCGCGGCCCCTTTTCTGCCCCGAACCACCGCCAAAGATACGGGATCTCCTATCCCGCAAGCCCCAGAAGAGCCTCTTGAGGAAACTTTCGCCATCTATGTCCGACTCGTCTGAAAGAAGTACCTTCTGACCGCCAAGACCGCAGAGAAAACCTTATGAAATCTCTGCGGACTCTGCGTGCTCTGCGGTAAGTCTCTCCATTTTTCAGTGGAGTCACGTCCGTGCCCCCATGCAGTTGGTTGCCTATCCTGACGGGCCGCGCCTGCCAGCGTGATCTCATCATCCTGCTTGAAATGATCTTCCATAGGCGAATCAGCCCCCTTTCCCGGTTCGTTCCTGCTCCTGCTTCTACCATACGGAGCAGCACACCGCAAGGCGCGATGACACGTAATGACAACTGGTCTCAATCTCAGACTTAGGAGACTATCAGATTCCCAGAATCAGTGACTTGACAGAATCGTAGATGTGTAGTATGATTGTATTAATGAGATGCGGCAAACTCTGTGCTGGCAATATACAGACCGGCCAGAATTGCCAAATTCGGACGGATTTTTTTGCGTCGGCGGAAAAGCTGCATCGAAAGCCAACAGTATCCGTAAGAAAGGGAAAACGAAGAAATGAGTGACCGTGTAAGTGGGACCGTCAAGTGGTTCGATGGTAGGAAGGGTTATGGCTTCATCACCCGTGATGATGGCGAGAAGGATGTTTTTGTACATCACTCCGCTATCGAAGGACAGGAAGGTTTCCGCGACTTGGTTGAAGGTCAACGCGTCGAGTTTGACATTGAGCAGGGGCCGAAAGGCCCGTCCGCCGTCGCCGTGCGCACAGTATAGCTATCTTCACAATAGTGTGCTTTGGTGCATTCCCAATGAGGTCAGCGTTTGCTGGCCTCATTCTGTTTCCTGGCGGATGTCGCCGCCCCCAGACAACCCCATAGGTTTGGTGGGCCCCGCTGAATGCCATCTGATCGCGCCTGAAGGTGCAGTCGGCAAGACACCCTCTGTCGCCAGATTGTACGCCAGGGAAGCCTGCGGTGAGCACCATCCAGATCCCCGGTCTAATCGGGACACCCTCAACCTTGAAATCCTGGGTGAACTGGCTCCTGGGACCGAGGCGAATCAGGTTCCCACATCTTGGTGCAGACGTAGCAAGAACTCCCTTCTACCACTACAATCAGTGGCATAGAGAGCTCCACTTGCGTCTTGTGTCCAATGAGCCGTGCGCGACTCGAACGCGCGACACCCTGCTTAAAAGGCAGGTGCTCTACCAACTGAGCTAACGGCTCACGAACGTGCCTGTCAGCCACACGACTGGCTGATCTCATTCTAGCATTCGCTGCTGTCTTTGTCAATTGTCGTAGGCCGGTCGCAGCCCTTTGCAGATAGTAGAGCCAGATATCCGCAGATGCCGCCACTAGCCGATGCTCGCATCTACCGATGTTCACTCCGCTCAACAACGCGATGCATACTCGCCTCTCGGCAGCGGTTGCACGCCGTTCCCCCATCCCCTGTCCCGAGTTGCCGGGACCGGTCAAGACCCATTTGCCTGGTCGTAGGAGATGTGGTACAATTGCATTGCTGAGCGCGGGTATAGTTCAGTGGTAGAACGTCACCTTCCCAAGGTGAATGTCAGGGGTTCGAATCCCCTTACCCGCTCTCTTCTTTTTTGCCCGCACCGTATTGCCATCCTTGACGCATCGTGTCCCGGTGATGGCCTCACAGGGGCATTACCATTGCATTTGCTCGTGACTGGTATGTCGATGCAGCAAACGCAGCAGCGGGAAAAGGAACAGGATGACCAGTGTGTTCAGCAATGAGGCGGGCAACACCACGTGCATCAGAGTCGTTCCCCAAGCCACTGATCTGCCCAGCGCATCGAGCAGCAGCATCTGGGTCAGGTAATAGCTCAGACTGGCTGGGAAAGCCAGAATGAACGGGAGCACCAGGTATCCCCCAAGAACGCGGCCATGGCCGAGCAGAGCCAACAGGCTGACCAGGATGAGCGGTATCACGGTGAGCCCGAATGGACCGCCTGAGAGCAAATCCAGGCAGAGACCACCCACGATAGCCCACAGGATGCCCCCTGCCGCCCCGTGCAGCAGCGTCCAGCTGACGACAGCCATCAACACGAAGTCGGGGTGGACTCCTGAAATGGCGAGGAACTGTACCCAGCTGGATTGGATCAGTGCCAGGCTTAAGAGCACAAGCAAGGCCAGATAGCTGCTAATCGGTGTTCTCCTCCCCATCGGCAGGTTCCAGAGGCTCATCGAAGCCTCTGGGCGTGAAGGTAGTGATGACAAGCACGGTTTCCAACTTGCCAAAGTCCACTGTTGGGCGGACGCGCGCGCTCTGGAACATGTCAAGGTCCCGATGAAACACCTCGGTCATTTGACCAATTACCAGCTTATCCGGGAAATTCCCGCCCAACCCAGAAGTGAGGACAATGTCACCGGGGCTGATAGTCTCGCCCTGGGGAATACGTTCCATCACCAGTCCACCGTCGATGTTGCCGCGCACGAGGCCGGTGGCGCGTGAGTTCACCACGCGTCCGTTCACCGCGCTGCCCGGGTCTATGATCAGCAGCACCTCGGCTACGGTGGGGCCGACGGCCGTCACCCGGCCTACCAATCCCCTGTCCGTGACGACAGGCATGCCCTTGGCCACACCGTCTCGAGCCCCCACATCTATGAAAATATAGAAGAGCAGATTGCTGGTGTCTTCTCCGAACCTGTGGCCTACGACCGCAGCGGCCCTGTAGTCGTACCAGGGGTTGTTGCGAGTGAAGTTAAGCAGCTGGCGCAGCTTCTCGTTCTCTGGCTGCAGCTCGGCGAGGCGAGCGTTTTCCACCTGGAGGCGATTGACTTCGGTCTGCAACTCGTTGGTCCGCTGACGCAAATCCTGCAGCTCGCGGATGTTGAACGCCGACTTGCCAGCGCCAGTTGCCAGATTCGTCATTACAGCCTGTACGGGGGATAGCACAGTACGAACTGCACCCCGTACTGGCTGGAAATAGCCCAGCTGGCTCAAGGCAAAGACCAGTACCAACACAGCGCCTAGCACAGCAAAGGACAACCAGCGTGCTCTCGATTGGCTCATGCTCTGTTCACGTTACACAGAACCCGCAGCATGCAAAGGGCACTTCCCCCTTGCACAATGCGGGCAATTCCATCCCACGCAATGACTAGAGCTAGCGGCGATGATTGGTTCCGCTTCGGTCGAGGCTGGCCAGCACTTTGCCATACTTGTCCAGATTCTCCACCACCAGGCCAGCCCCTCGAGCCACGCAGGTCAATGGATCCTCGGCCGCGTAGACTCGTATCTTGGTCTCCTCGGACAAGCGCTCGGTCAGGCCCTGTAACAAACCACCTCCGCCTGTCAGGGCGACGCCATTTTCCATCAAGTCAGCGATCAACTCAGGCGGTGTCTCATCCAGGGCGCTGCGTACCGTGTCAACGATAATGGCTACCGAGTCACTCAGCGCTTCCCGAATCTCCACGCTCGATACTTCCACTGACTCAGGCAAGCCCGTGACCAGATTCCGGCCGCGCAAGGTAATGGTCTGCTCTTCGGGCAGGGGGTAGGCTGAGCCGATAGTGATCTTGGCCCGTTCTGCCATACGCTGTCCGATCAGCAGGTTGTACTTCTGACGGGCGTAGAGAATGATGGCGTCGTCCATCTCGTCGCCGGCCACGCGTATGGAACGGCTTACCACGATACCCTCCAGCGAAAAGACCGCCACCTCGGTCGTGCCCCCGCCGATGTCGACCACCATACTGCCCAACGGTTCAGCGATTGGCAAGTTGGATCCGATGGCAGCGGCCATAGGCTCTTCGATCAGGTAGGCTTCACGAGCGCCGGCGGCGATTGCTGCATCACGCACAGCTCGCTTTTCCACCTGCGTTACCCCGCTGGGAATGCCAATCACCACCCGAGGCCGGGGGATGGGGAACAGCGAGTGCTCGTGCACTTTCTTGATGAAGTGGCGGATCATCGCCTCCGTGATCTCGAACTCCGAGATCACCCCATCTCGCAGGGGCCGAATGGCAACGACGCTGGCTGGTGTACGTCCTACCATTTCCTTGGCTTCGATGCCTATGGCAAGCGGCCGTTTGGTCCGTTTCTCTATGGCCACCACCGAGGGCTCGTTGATGACAATCCCCTTTCCCCGAACGTGCACCAACGTGTTGGCCGTACCCAAGTCGATGCCGACATCAAGGGAAAAAAGCCCTAGCAGAGCATTGAATGGATTATACACGCGAGACTCACTCTCCTTGACTTCTTCAGATTCTCCGAGTGGCCTTGTAATGTGAGAGACAACGGCCTTGCTGATCTCAACGACGCTCCATTATACCATGATTCTGGTGTCGCACAAAGCCTGGGGTACGGGGATTCGAGGCGCTTCTGAGCGGTTCTGACACACACGAAAGGCTGGCGGACAGGCATTGTGGGAGGGTATGGCGAATCCATCCGCCCGATTGCCGTGTGCGAGGGATCTGTGCTCTGGCAACGGGCAGGCGAGGTGAGACTCACGCGGCTCGGCTTCTGATCCCAAACGCGGGTGACGCGGGGCCCCATCCGCGTGATGAGAACGGGTAGTACAGGGCAAATCACATGCCCGTGGCTGATTTGCCTTCACGGCACAGATGTGTATAGTTGGCGGCAGGCAGTAGAATAGGCCTGAGAGGTTCTTTGACAGATGGCGCAAGAGACAAATTTGTCGTCTTCAGAAGCACGTGACGTAGCGCTGCGGGCGCTCGTGTCTGGTGAGGGTCTTACGTTTGAACAAGTTTCATCACTCGTACTGGTTCAGGGACGTCTGGCCGGCTCCACTCTGATTATTGAGCCGTGCTGGTTGGTGTCGGCGTGCGAGTCGGCCGAGGGACTTGTGATCAGCGAT
>JAUVRU010000373.1 GCA_030597485.1 Anaerolineae bacterium | reverse complement strand
GTGTTGCGCAGCAGCATGGCAATGGTCATCGGTCCCACACCGCCCGGCACCGGCGTGATAGCTGCAGCCACCTCCTTGACCTCATCGCAGGCCACATCCCCAACCAGCTTATAGCCCTTCTTGCTGCCGGGATCGTCCACCGGGTTCACGCCCACGTCGAGGACCACTGCCCCCGCCTGGACCCAATCACCCCGCACCATCTCCGCCCGGCCCACGGCCGCTTTCAGGATCTCGGCCTCGCGTACCACGCCGGGCAGGTCTTGGGTGCGGGAATGGCAAATGGTGAGGGTGGCGTTCCGGTGCAAGAGTAGCATGGCAACCGGCAAGCCGACAATGTTGCTGCGACCCAGCACCACCGCCCGCTTGCCCTCAATCGTCACCCCCGTCCGGTCAAGCAACTCGATACATCCCTTGGGCGTGCATGGGACAAACAACGGATCGCGGCGCTTCATCGACAGTCGCCCGATGTTGAGCGGATGGAAACCATCCACATCCTTCTCGAGACTGATGGCCCCCAGGACTTCCTCGTCATCGATGTGGGCCGGCAGGGGAAGCTGAACCAGGATGCCATCCACGTCCGGGTTGGCATTCAGGTCGCGCACCACCTTGAGCAATTCCTCCTGGCTGGTGTCCTCCGGCAGGTCGCGGCCAAAGGAGGCTATCCCAGCTTCCTCGCACGCCTTCTTCTTCATGCGCACGTATGTCTGGGAATCCTTGCGTCCACCGACCAGGACCGTGGCCAGGCCAGGCACTTTGCCATGTTTGGCCTTTATGGCTTCCACCTCGTTGCGGATTTCCTCTCGTATGGTGGCGGCGATGGCTTTGCCGTCAATGAGTTGGGCTGACATATGTTCCTCCTTGGAAACTGGTCTTGGGGTTAGGCTAAGCGGTCGAGCCGGGTCATCAGGCAACTGAGCCGTTGCGATACAGCCCGCTCAGTCCAGTATCGACGCTCGGCAAGTGGCGGTATTATAGCACAGGCCGAACCTCGGGGCAACGATGACTCACGGATCAAGAGGGGAATGGTGCTCCAGGTTCCAGCTCCCGGATGGAAAGGAGGTGAAGCATCGGCAAGCGTTTGGGGCCCCGAACACCTATCTGACTGCCACCTACACGAATGCGCCCAGATTCGAAAAAGCCGGTGCCTCCGGCACCAGCGTCAAGACGGGCAGGGGTCAGTCGATGCTGCTTGCCTCGAAATCGGTCAGGATAGTGACCAACAACACCAAAGCTACTGTCAGACCAGAGGCCGTCCCGGCCAGGCGACTAGCAACAGTACCAGCACGAGCAGGCCGACGGTCACAGGCCCATCTGCCCATCCCCGGCGCAAACGCAACGGCCTGGCCTGCTCCGGTGTAAAGCCGCGTGATTCCGCTGCCACGGCAATCTCCTCGGCCCGGCGCAAAGCGTTGCCCATCACCGTGAGCGTGGCCAGCCGCAGCGCCTGCCAACGCTGGTGGCGCAATCCCCCCCGCATTCGCAGCGTATCGGAGGTGTGGCGGGCGGATTGCTCCAGTGACGGCAACAGGTTGACCGCCACACCAAAGGTGAAGCCCAACCCCTTCACGCCAACCCGCTCCAGCAACCCCGCCAGTTCTCCCGGAGAAGTCGAGGTCGCCAGACCGCGTGTGGCGATGAGGATTGCCGCAGATCGCAACACCATTTGCACCCCGATGCTCAGTCCTGTCCACGAGAGCGTGAGCGGCCCCACCCGGGTGTCCGGCTCGCTCCCCCACAGCAGCCCCGACAACAGCAGCACCAACGAGAAAGCCCAGAAGGCGCGCCCGCGCACTGCGCGCAGGGCAGTGGGATAGAAAGCCAACGCCAGCCCGACGGAAAAGGCCAACGCCAGGCCTGTGCGCCAGCCATTGGTCAGCATAGAGGCCAGCAGCGACGCCAGGAAACAGCTCAGGTAGGCCAGTGTGCCCATCAGTACTCTGAAAGCGGACGTCTTCGGCTCAAACCGGCACCGCCCCGCAGCCGCCGGGTCAGTTGGCGGCCCAGGTCCCAGGCCAGCAGACCGGCAGATATGCCCACCACGACACGGAAGACGATCAGCACCAACAGAACCAGCAACACAGTCTGCGGGTTCAGCCCCAAGAGGCTGGCTCCTTTCTGCAAGATGCGCTGGTAAATGGTGAAGATACCCTGACCGGCCAAAATGCCCTGAGTGAAGAATGGATGGAAGAAATCCCACAGCAGGGCCAGTACCCCAGCCAACATCAGTCCCAGGCGACGCGGCCGCCCTCCCGCCAGGGCCAGCCCCAGCTCGGCCAACAGGCTTTCAACCACGATGGCGATCATCGGGTTGAGAACCACGCCGACCAGGCTGAAGGCCTTGAGCAGGGCGGCCACCAGCCCAATGACCAAAACCGCGCCCCGCCGAGGGACGAAGACATAGCCGGTGAGGGCGATGACCATGCCGATGGCCGTCATAACAGTGCCCAGGAAGGGAACCCTGAGAGCGTGCAGCAATGAGCCGAGGCCAATCTCTGCCACACCCCAGAGCGCCCCAAAGACGGCCAGGGTTACCAAATCACGAGTGCTCCATTTCATTGTATCCCTCCCACTAAGTTGAATTTGACGACGGGCACTTCCGCCAGACTATGGCACAGTGCAGGTCAGTCGTCATCACCATCTCCCGGACGCCTTCTGGGCCACTCAGGTTGCACTTCGGGATTCCCCGGCGCCGGGCCGGCGTCCAATTTGCCATCGGCCACCAGCCGGCCTTCGCGCATTAGCAACACGCGCCGGGCGTAGCGGTGGGCCAGCTTGTAGTCGTGAGTGATGAGCAGAATGGTGCTGCCTTGGCGGTTCAGATCGGCGACGAAATCCATCAACTGCTCCAGATGACCCCAGTCCTGCCCAAGCGTCGGCTCGTCCAGGATGAGAAGGCGAGGATGCAAGGCCAGGGTGGCCGCCAGCGCCGTTCGCTGCTGTTGCCCGGCAGAGAGAGCCAACGGCGCACGGTCGCGAAGGGACAGCAGGTCGGCAGCCGCAAGGGTCTCCTGATGACACTCAACGTGGAAGACATTCCAGTTGCGCGGACCAAAGGCCACTTCATCGTCCACGCGATCTGTGAGCAACTGATCCAGCGGGTTCTGAAAGAGCAGGCCTACATCCAGGCCAGGGCGAGCCCGCCGCTGTTCGAGGCACCGTACTGTCCCCCGCCAGGGGCGCAGCAAGCCAGCCAGGACCCGAGCCAGCGTGCTCTTGCCAGCTCCGTTGTCTCCCACCAGCGCCACAAACTCGCCGGGATAGAGGCGCAGGTCTACCGCGTGGATCACCGGCTGGCCGTTGTAGCCCGCCGTGGCCTGGCGCAATGCGATGGGCGGCTCGACACCGTTGGACGGGCGGTCGCTGCGATGCAGCAGCTGCACCCAGTCGGTTGGAGGTCCTTCTGTGGGACGGCGGATTCCCCACCGGCGCCGCTGGGCGCTGTCACACACCACTGCCTCCGACGGGCCGTCCGCCACGATTCGCCCAGCCTCCATCAACACCATTCGGTCGACCCGCCGGGCGGCCTCTACCAGACGGTGCTCTATCAAGACCACCGTCACCCCATGTCGCTGGTTCAGCTCGGTCAGGGTATGT
>JAUVRU010000384.1 GCA_030597485.1 Anaerolineae bacterium | reverse complement strand
GGCGACCATCCCGATCACCGCCAACGTCGCGGCGACCATGCTCACGGCCGGGCCGATCCCGCCCGTGAGGGGCCTTGAGAGAAGCGCTTTGAGCGGAATGAAGTTGTAGTGATAGTCGAGGGACGGATTGACAGACACCAGCTCAGTCCTGATGGCGTTGCGCTCGACGATGGCCGGCAGCCAGAAAAACGCGGACAGGCCCAGGCCGAGCGCGATTGCGGCCCACTGTGTCATCAGCCTCTTGGCGCCGCCTGTGCCAGCATCCGGCCCCCTGCAGCCAACGGCCAACACAACGGTGTACGCCAGCAACACCGGCGAGAATAGCAGAGCCGTCAGGCTGTGAGAGAGAACGACGGCGGCGTAGGAAACGGCCCCAGCCGCCAGATACCCAATCTGTCCGGTCAGGGCCAGACGGCGAAAGGTCCACAGCACCCACGGCATCAGCATCAGCGCGAACTGCTCGGTGAATCCCCCCCGAAAGAAGGCGTTGAATAACATATACGGCCCGCATACGTAAGCCGTGGCCGCCACCACCGCCGAACCCTCATCCAGCACGTCCCGCACCCAGAGATACATCCCCAGCCCCGCCCCCACCAGCGTCAGGCCAAAGGCCAGGCGCAGGGATGTCACCGTCTCCCAGCCGACCAGCCGGAACACCTGGGCCACATAATAGGCCAGCGGCGCGTAGTACTGGAACAGGGGCGCCCCGAACCCACTGGCCTTGTGCGGGAACCAGCGGCTATACAGAATGCCCTGCCGTACCAGGTCGTCGAGCTGCACCAGCTTGTAGAAGTGGGTCAGCGTGTCAGCGCCGTGTGGCAGCCGTGGCGTGAACAGAGGACTGGCCGCCACCAGAGCGATCGCCAGCACCGCCAGCAGGGCAATATGCCGGGCATACTTGAGGGCCGGTTTGGGAGTCGTCACGTTGGCTGTTCGCCTCTCCTTTGGGACTATGAGCCTTTCTCTGGTCGGCCAACACCACCGCTGCCGGGGTGGCACGCTGTCACCAGAGGCATGGCCTGTGGAGCGGCTCTGCCGTCCCGGTGGAGTGAAACGAGCCCGCCTGGGGCGGTCAACGGCGGCGTCCATCACGTGGGGTCGGGCAGTGTGGCGCGGGCCAGGGCCGCCCCCGGCCCGTTGGCCGGCGAAGTACTGCCTTCCCCGCGCATAAGTGTAACACCTCGCCAATAGCCTGTCAAGCGAATCTGCAAACGGAGTCCGTTCGGAATAGATGGGGAGTTTCAAGCGGCCAAGGTGAGTTTGGGGCAGAGACTTCCGAAGTTTGTCCGCACTCACCGATCTTGCTGCCAGATTCGGCCTCAGGTCAGCCAGAATGGGTGTAGGCGAAGACCAAAACTTCGGAGGTCTGGGCACTGGTCCCCAAATCCGAACCACCCCCGGGATTTCGAAGCAGAAGAGCGTGAGCAATCCCCCATGTGCCCGCTGGATAGCATATCCAGCGGTTTGGCGGTGGATAACATATCCACCGCGCACGAGAGTGGGGTTGATGGGTTTAGCAGGGCTGCATCGGGCCTCTGGTGGTCTCACAGGCACGTCGAAACTGCTTCGTTTCCCCTTCCCCGGCCGGCATTGCGCGCCGGCACAAGGCGTGATAAGATGGGGACATCTCCTCGGGCCTTAATTCTTTCGATGCTTCTGGTGCCGAATCGGTCCTGGACAGAGAGTGATGAACGCAGAATGATGAACCGACTACCTGATAGTACTGAACGGGACGCAGATTCTCGCTGATTCTGGCAGATGGAAACACAAGAAAGTCAGAAAAATCAGCGCGCGTCCGCGTTCGTCTGCATCCTGTTAGAACTGCTTGGCCAAAGTGTCAGGTGGCTAGAACAAGGAGGGACACCAAATGGAAGACAACAAGAAACCGCCCCGACGTCGCTACCCCAGCGTGGTATGGCCCGTCATCCTCATCACCGCCGGCGTGCTCTTCCTCTTGAGCAACTTCGGCTACCTGGACTTGAACTTCTCGGAACTGTGGCGCTTGTGGCCACTGCTGCTCATCCTGATGGGTCTCGACATCATTCTGGGCCGCCGCTCGGTCATCGGAAACATTATCGTCCTGCTGATCACCATCGCCGTCATCGTGGGTGTGGTGCTCTTCCTGATCGCATCTCCCGGTCTGTTGGGCCTATCGCCTGCCGGCGCCGTCGAGCATTTCGCCGAGCCGCTGGCGGGAGTTGCGCAGGCCGACCTGGAGGTCAACTTCGCCGCCGGTCAGCTCAACATCACCCGGCTGATAGACTCACCGTCACTGATAGAGGCGGATCTGGAACTGGTCACCAGTCGTGAGCCAGCGTGGACCATAGACAGGCGAGACGACCGGGCCGAGATGCTGTTGGAGTACGTCCGGGGTGACTGGATCGAAAACTGGAACTGGCGCGGCGGAGACAGATGGAATCTGCGCCTCTCCCCCGAGGTGGCGCTCTCCCTAGACGTGGACGTGGGCGCGGGGGGCGCAACCATTAGCCTGATCGGCCTCAACGTCCAAGATCTGCAGGTGGAGTCTGGCGCTGGCCACACCAAAATCATCTTCCCCCCGGAGGGCGATTTCTCGGGACAGATCAGCGGCGGCGTGGGTGCCGTAGTGCTGGAGATCCCGGTGGAGATGGCGGCCCGGCTGCGAATCGACCGGGGACTCAGCGCTCTGGACATCTCATCCCGATTCACCAAAGAGAACGACGTCTATCGGACAGCCGACTGGGAGACGAACCCCAACCGGGTCGACCTGGACGTTGACGTAGGCGTCGGCCTGCTCACCATACGTGATCGGTAGGTACTGTTTCCTGTCCGCGGCGTCCTCTGAAGGCTGCTGTACTCGGGGTGGATTGGAACCACTGAGCCACTGAACCTATGAGTGCACTGGGGACAAGTCCTGGGGAATGGACATGTCAGTGCTATCATGCATTCAGTGAATCAGTGGTCCAGCACCCTCAAAGGAGAGAACACGATGGGAAAAGGCTGCTGTAAACGGGGGCGATTGGAACCACTGAGCCACTGAGCCACTGAACCTATGAATGCACTGAGGGCAAGTCCTGGGGAATAGACATGTCAGTGCTGCCACGCATTCAGTGAATCAGTGGTCCAGCACCCTCACGAGAGAGAACACGATGGGCAAAGGCTGCTGCAAACGGGGTGGATTGGAACCACTGAGCCACTGAACCTATGAGTGCACTGAGGACAAGTCCTGGGGAATAGACGTGTCAGTGCTATCATGCATTCAGTGGATCAGTGGTTCAACCCCTTTCACAGGAGACGAGACGATGGCCAGTGAAACAGGCATTGAAGCCTACGTGGACCACCGGTACCCGCTTTCGGCCCTGACCGGGCGAATCATCGCTGCCGCGCAGGAGGTGCATCATGCTCTGGGTCCTGGCTTCCAGGAGGTCATCTACCAGCGTGCTCTGGCCATAGAGCTTCCCGCCCACGGGCTGGAGTTCTCCCGTGAGGTGTGGATGGACATCCACTATAAGGGCCAGAAAGTGGGGCGAAGACGGGTGGACTTCGTCGTTGGACAGGGAGATGACGGCGTGGTGCTGGAGGT
>JAUVRU010000090.1 GCA_030597485.1 Anaerolineae bacterium | reverse complement strand
TGAAGCAACACCCCTGCCCGGGGAAAAACGCGTCAGCCGGGACCGGAAGACGGGCCGCAAGTAGAAACATCTACGGCTCTTGTAATCGAATGCTCGACACTCATCGGGGCTCAACCACAATCCGAATAGCAGTCCTTTCCTGACCATCAATATCCACCTCGACAAACGAGGGGATACTGATGACATCAAGGCCATCCAAAGCCAGATATCCTCTGGCAATCGCGACCGCTTTGACGGCCTGGTTCACAGCACCGGCGCCAATCGCCTGCACATCAGCACGACCACTGCCACGAATCACACCAGCAATCGCGCCAGCCACCGCAGTAGAACGAGACTTGGACGCCACTTTGATGATGTCCATGGATGAGCCTCCTTGAACTGTGCATTGCCAAGCGCCTTTCCACGTCTCTATTGTACACCACTCTTGTGATTCGCTCAAGACCCTTCAAGAGCAGTGTGCTCCAATGCACGCCCTTTCACTTGGATGTGGGCAACGTCTCGGTGGGATGTCCCTCCAGCGCCGCCGCCAGCGCCAGTCGATCGTCCCAGGCGTATTCCACCTCGCCGAAGCACATGCTTCTCTCGTGCCCTTTTCCGCAGGCGATGACGACGTCACCGGCGCGTGCCAGTTCCACGGCACGTGCCAGCGCCGCGCCCCGATCGGGCACACGTTCGAAGGTATGGCCTTCAAGGCCACCGCTCTGTCTGCACCCCTCAGCAATCGTCTCTATGATGGCGTTCACATCCTCTGTGCGCGGGTCTTCTGCCGTGAGGATCGCGTGGTCCGCCAACTCAGCGGCAATGCGCCCCATCTGCGGTCGCTTCTCCACGTCACGCAGCCCGGCACAGCCAAACACGACGATAACCCGCCCGTCCGCTGCCAAGCCCCGTGCCGTCTGCAGAGCGCGGCGCAGTGAGTTTGGGGTGTGCGCAAAATCCACAATAGCGGCGAAGGGCTGGCCTCGATCCACTCGCTCCATTCGGCCTGGCACACCGGGCAAGGCAGCGATTCCTTCACTAATCGGGTCAGCGCTGACTCCCAATGCCACGGATGCGGCCGTGGCCGCCAGCACATTGAACACATTGAACAGACCCATCAGGTTGGTCTCCACCTTGAACTGGCCGGCTGGAGAACACACCTCGAAACGAGTCGTGCCGGCGTCGTGCTCCACATTGTGAGCCACTACATCCCCTGGCCCGTCCACGTTGTAGCTGAGGGTCACGTCAGTCTGGTGAGACCGCAGGTAATCAAAGGATCCATCGGCGCGGTTGAGAATGGAAACCTTGGGAATCCCTGGTTTGCGATACGCCTCCCCCAGCCCTCTGAACAAGCTGGCCTTGGCCGCACGGTAGGCGCTCAGGGACCCATGTATGTCAAGGTGCTCGTGAGTGATGTTGGTAACCACGGCCACGTCGAAGTCGCAGGCGGTTACACGATGTTGCGCCAGGCCATGGGAGGTGACTTCCAGCACACAAGTATCGACGCCAGCGGAAACCATGTCTGCCAGCAGTCGCTGCACATCAGGTGCATCGGGTGTGGTGGTATGCAGCCCCGTGTCAACAGAGGCCCGGCCGATCAGGGCATTGACCGTGCTGATCATGCCTACCTGACGGCCCGCTGTCCGCAGGATTTCATAGAGGAGATTGACCGTGGTGGTCTTGCCATCGGTGCCGGTAATGCCGACGACGGTCATCTTGCGAGATGGGAACCCGTGCCAGGCTGCGCTCAGCCACGCCAGCGCCTCACGTCCGTCCGTGACAGTCACATACGGCACTGAGGGCACTGTGACCGACAGCAGATGAGGCACGCCCGACACATCACGCTCGCCCACCACGACCGCCGCGCCGTTCTCCACAGCAGCCGCTACGAAGTCGTGGCCGTCCACGTTCACGCCGCGGTAGGCAACAAAAAGGGAGCCAGGTTGCACCTGGCGTGAGTCACAGGTAATCCCGCTAACACTCACGTCCGGGTCACCCAGCAGCCGGTATCGAGGCAATGCAGAGAGCAGACTGGTCAGAGCCATGACACATCACCGTAGCCTCCGCGAGCTGGGAGGCAATTGCAGGAGATGTCCACCACTTGGGTCATCTTCGGCGAGCGCCCAACCTACTATAACACCATGCCACGACAGTGACAAGTGCAGCCAGGAGTGGAGACACAACATCTCAGCTTGCCCCTATGCTTCCCTGTGCGCTATAATCCAGACAGAGCTCACCTGACTTGAGCCTGATTGGGAATGGATGAAAAGGAAATACCGATACACAGATCAGGCAAAACGGATTCTGGCGCGCGAAGAGGGCACGGTATCCAAGGATTGGGGCGGGCGCCTGCCCACCGCTTTGATCTACGCCAACACATACCGATTGGGTATGAGCAGCCTGGCCGTGCATACTCTGTACCGCCTTTTCAATGACCGTCCGGACGTCGTGTGCGAACGAGCCTTTTGGGGCTACCAGTCACCTCCTGAGGATGACGAGCCCCCCATCTCTCTCGAATCCCAGCGTCCGCTGACGGACTTCCCCCTCCTGACCTTTTCCCTCTCCTACGAGATGGATTACTTCAACACCGTTCAGGCCTTGCGACGCGCTGGCATCCCCCTTCTGGCCGACGACAGGGACGAGTCTTGGCCTTTGATCTTGGCCGGAGGGCCAGCAGTCTACGCCAACCCGGCTCCCCTGGCAGACATCCTGGACGCCATCGTTATCGGTGAGGCAGAGGACCTCCTGCCCCAGCTGATGGATGCCCTGCAAGAAGCCTGCCGCGCGTCGCGGCCGCAGGCGCTACGCATCCTGGCGCAGGTTCCGGGCGTATACGTTCCCGCCATTGGGAATGACCCGGTTTCCCGCGTCTGGAAACACGACCTGGACGCCCAACCCGCCACCACCCAGATCTATACCCCGGATACCGAATTCGGTGATCGGGCCCTCATCGAGATTGGGCGTGGTTGCGTGCGGGGATGCCGATTCTGCATGGCCGGCTATGTCTACCGTCCCATTCGCCAGGTGAGCCTCGACGCTGTTCTGGCCACCGCCCGCGATGCCTTGCGGTACCGGGACAAACTGGGATTGGTCAGCGCCGCCGTCAGCGATCACCGCCAGATCGATCAGATCGCGGTCGAGCTGCGGGCTCTGGGTGCCAGGATTGCTGTCTCCTCGATGCGCGTGGACCCTCTGTCTGAGCCCCTCCTACAAGCTTTGGCTGACAGCGGCACCAGAACCCTCACGATTGCCCCTGAGGCAGGATCGACTCGCCTGCGTCGGTGCATCAACAAACGCCAGACTGACGAGCAACTGCTGCACGCAGTGGACCTGGCTGCCCATCACGGCTTTCAGCAGACAAAGATGTACTTCATGGTGGGCCATCCGACCGAGACTGACGCCGATATCGAAGACACGGTGAACCTGGTGCTGGCCGCGCGCGCCCGGTTCCCAGGGCGACTGATTATCAACGCCCCCCCCTACGTGCCCAAACCCCATACCCCCTTTCAATGGGCAGCAATGACACCTGTCAAAATCCTGGAGGCGCGTATCAAATACTTGAAGCGGCGGCTGCAACCGGAACGGGTCACAGTCCGGTCCGACAGCCCTACCTGGGCAACGGTCGCCGGGACGCTTTCACGAGGTGACCGCCAGCTGGGCCGCGTTCTGGCTCAGATGAAGGGAACCAACTTGCGCGAGTGGCGACGGGCACTCAAGGTTGAAGGTCTGTCGCAGGAGGACTACCTGAGAGGAAGATCAATGGACGAGCCACTGCCCTGGTCGGTGGTGGATATGGGCGTCAGCCGTCGATATCTGGCCAGGGAGATGCAAACCGCGATTCCCGATGAATCCGACTGCTCTCCCCAGACCCAGGATTGCCCCTGAGCACCCACCTGAGGGGCGGTGTCGGAAGGCCGCAAGGCGTTCATTGTTGCCCGCGCCGCAATCGGTCGAGCGTTTGATACGTGCGAAACGTGTACCATCCCATCAGACCGCACACCAGCAGTCCCACCCACCCGTCGCGATACCCTTCCAGTGAAACATATCGCCGCCAAAACTCGCGCAACGGCATGCTCACGTAGGTCCACGGACGAGGGCGGATTCCCCGATCCAGCAGAATCCTGGCCTCGAACGCCAGATAGCGACCCTGTTTCAGGCGAAACTCGGCCAACGAGTCATAATTGTAGTGGATGAGATGCTCCTGCAACGTACCCGCATCGCCGTCCAAGATCACGGTCTCGTGAACCTGGCGAACAGGATCATAACAGGCGCGGTTCACACGCAGCACCCGCAGTTGAGCATCCGGATACCAGCCCCCACCGCGCATCCTGTGGCCCATGATGAAGTTGTATCGTGGTACCCACCAGCCCACGATTCCCGTCTCTTGCACAGCCTGTCGCATCTCCTTGCCCAACGCTGACGTCGCTCGCTCGTCAGCGTCGATGAAGAACACCCACTCAGCTCCTCGTGCCCGCGCCTCGTCCAGCGCGGCGTTGCGCTGCTCGGCGAAGTTGACGAACGGGCTCTGCACGACAATTGCTCCTTGCTGGCGCGCAGTCTCCACAGTGCCATCATCGCTATAAGAGTCGGAGACCATCACGCTGTCGGCCCAGGCAACGCTTTCAATGCAGTCGCTGATGTGACGGGCCTCATTCTTGGTGAGGATGATGGCCATCAGGTTCGCCATTGCAGAACTCCTGCCTACTGTTGAGGGCAACGCGCCCCAGCCCATCGCCCCAAGCGCACCAACAGGCGCGCTGCCAGGTTGAAACCCGGGCTGTAATGCTTCTCAAAAAGGTGGAACCGGCTACGCCACAACATCTCCGTCATCTGATCCCACGCCTGACGAGTGCTGGCCCCAGAATGGTGCACGATTCTGGCGGACGGAACACAGTAGACATCCCATCCACGCCGCTTGACCTGCACACACCAGTCGATTTCTTCGGCGTACATGAAGAAGTCTTCGTCCATGAGACCCACCTGCCGGATTACTTCTGCTCGGGTCATCATGGCTGCACCCAGCGGATGATCAACGGGAAAAGGATCGCCAGCCACATACAGTGAACGGGGATATCGCCCGTTCACTGGTGAATCGATGAAGCGACCCGGCCAGGCGAAGAAGTCAAACCAAACCTGAAGCAGCGTGGGAAAGCGGAACGCGCTATGTTGAAAACCGCCATCTGGGTAGACCAGCGCAGCGCCAACAACTCCCACCGGCGGGTTGGCGCGCAGGAAGTCCAACATCCGGGAGAGCGCATATTCCTGCACCTCGGTATCGGGATTGAGAAACAGGACGTAGTCGGCAATGCCAGGTAGGGCCTTGTCACTACCCTCCACCCCAAATCCCATGGCGCGCAGCGCCGCGTTGTTGCCGCCGGCAAAACCCAAGTTGCGGCCTATGGCCAACAAGCGGGCTTCCGGGAATTCCGTTCGCACCATCTCTGCACTGCCGTCGGACGACGCATTGTCTACTACCCAAGCCTCGGTGTCGAGACTGGCGTCGGCAACCACCGACCGCAAACAGGCGCGCAACAGCTCCCGGGTGTTGTAGCTTACAATTACGACGGCCAAGTCACGATTGGCAGGCATACGCACATACACGGCTATCGGTAGTGCAGCGAGGCCACACTCTTCACCCCCTCAGAATCCGGATTGCCAGCACCACACCCACAGCGCCGAGAACGAGCCAAATGGCAACTATCACTCCGGCTGCCACCCAGTTGGTTGGCGTTCGCTCTTCGATCGCCTTGCGCGCCTCCTCCTGACATTCCGCCACAACGGATGAAGGCAGCATCCTTATGACCAGTACCACACCCAGCGGGATCAGGACGAGGTCATCCAGGTACCCCAACACTGGTATCGGATCGGGAATGAGATCTATCGGGCTGAATGCGTAGGCCACAACGCATGCGGCCAACGCCTTGGCATACCAGGGAACTCGGGGATCCTTGCAGGCCAGGTAGAGGGCATAGGTCTGCATCCTGAGTCGCCTGGCTCGTTCCTTCCACGTCCCAAAGACGGTGCCATCCACTGGTTGGATCCCTCTGCTGTCACACCAAGCCCAGTGCCCTCAGGCGAGCCCGTCGTGGGGTGCCTCTCTCGTCCCAATCACGCAGCTGGTAGTAGGCGGGCAGCATGACCTCCAGATCAGGCACCACACCCGCCGCGTGGCCCGATGGGCGCGGCTCCGCCGTAAGTCGGTGGGGCAGCATGTCGTCAGCACTCGTCACGCCCAGCCGCAGGTTGATGAGTCGCTTGAGCTGGAACAGACGCTCACCAACCGTGAGCACATCCTCAGTGGTCCAGTTCCAGTCAAGTGCGCCGTTGACAATCTCAGTGAGTCGTTGGGGCCCGATCTTTGCTTTGGCAATGAATTTGCACAGTCCCAGCGGATTGTAGACGCTGAAGTAGTTCTGATGGTCGTACGCCATCTTGGCTTGCCCAGCGTTCGACTCGTGATATGGAATCGTCTCCGGGTAGCCCAGATCCGGCAGATGAGGCGCATAGCCATTCCAGTAAGTCAACGCCTCCAGATGACACGCTCCCCGATTGGCGGTGGCGTAGTTGACCGCCATACTGAAGAAAGCGCGGGGATCGTGATAGGGCACCTCCAAGCCCTTCACGTGAATGGCAAAGGCTTCCGTATCCTTTCCGATGCGACGGGCAGCCTCCCGCACACCCTCAGCCAGTGTGTCGCCGATGTCACGGCGATGGGCAATCTTCTCTATCATACCGATGATTGCGTCTGCGTTGCCAAAACGCAAGTCAATGCCGCCAGTGTGCTCAGCGCCAATCAGGCCACGTTCAAAGGCCTCCATTGCGAAGGCGATGACCGAGGAGGTGGAAATCGTATCGAGTCCATACCGATTGCATAGAGAGTTGGCCAACACCACGCTCTCGATATTGGCATTGCACGTCAGGCTGGCGAAGCCGGCGACGGTCTCGTACTCTACGCCTTCGCCCAGCGGCGACTGGTATTTGCCTTCGGTCACCTCAACCTCTTTGCCGCAACCTATGGGACAGGCTTAAGAGTACGTGTGCTTCAGCAGGTATTTGCCATATAGGGTCTGCCCGGCAACCATCTCCGCTTCATCCCAGCTGCCCAACGTCCAGTTGCGTATGGGCATGTCGCCGTACTTCTCGGTGGCCATGATGCCGCCGGCCGTGCCGAAGTTGGACATGGCCACGGCATTCTCCTTGATGG
>JAUVRU010000474.1 GCA_030597485.1 Anaerolineae bacterium | reverse complement strand
CGCCGCTCGACGTCCAGACGCAAGCCGCCCGGGCCGTCCAGCGTTGTGGACGGTGCCGGGTCATTGAATTCGGCCGGCCCCCGACGCAGCACAGCCTTGATGCGAGCCATCAATTCCCGGATGCTGAACGGCTTGCACACGTAGTCATCCGCGCCCAGCTCCAGGCCCACCACCCGATCAGTTTCATCACCCCGGGCGGTGAGCACAATGATGGGAACCAGACTGGTGCGACGCAACTCGCGGCAGACGTCCAGCCCGTCTACCTCGGGCAACATCAGGTCAAGCAGAATCAGGTCAGGCGCTCCATCCCGGGCCAGGTCCAGCGCTTCACGTCCGTCGGCGGCGACCAACACGTCGTAATGTGCCTTGCGCAGATTGTAAGCCAGCACGTCGGTTACCGACTGCTCGTCGTCCACCACCAAGATGCATTGGGGCATTATCCAGTCACCTCGCATCCTCTATCATACGCCAGGATTGTGTCAGATCGGTGTCAGCGCCTGGGAATCACGCTCCTCTAGCTACCAGACGGTTTCAATATGACGCAGATTCCCGCTGATTCTGGCAGACAAAAACAGAAAACCTAGATTTATCAGCTTACATCTGCGTTTGCCTGCGTCCTGTTGGGACACTATGACCAGAGTATCAGGTGGCGAATTCTCAGACTACTCAGCGGCCAATACCGGTTCCAGCCACTGACCGGTGTAGCTGGACGGCACCGCGACCACCTCCTCAGGCGTCCCGGTAGCGATGACGTAGCCCCCCTTGTCTCCGCCCTCCGGTCCCAGGTCGATGATCCAGTCAGCGCACTTGATGACATCCAGGTTGTGCTCAATGACAATCACCGTGTTGCCGCTGCCCACCAGGCGACGCAGTACCACCAGCAGCTTTTCGATGTCGGCGAAGTGCAGGCCGGTGGTAGGCTCATCCAGGATGTACAGGGTCTTGCCGGTGGAGCGGCGACTCAGCTCCTTGCTGAGCTTGACACGTTGGGCCTCACCGCCCGACAGCGTGGTTGCCGGTTGGCCCAGGCGGATGTAGCCCAGGCCCACGTCGAAGAGGGTCTGCAACTTGCGGCGGATGGCCGGGATGTTGGCGAAGAAGTCCAGCGCTTCCTCAACCGTCATGTCCAACACTTCAGTGATGTTTTTTCCCTTGTAACGAATCTGCAACGTCTCGCGATTGTAGCGCAACCCGTGACACACCTCGCAGGGCACGTAAACGTCAGGCAGAAACTGCATCTCGATACGAATGATGCCATCGCCCCGACACGCCTCGCATCGTCCTCCCTTCACGTTGAAGCTGAAACGTCCAGGTCCATAGCCGCGCAGTTTCGAGTCGGGCATGCTGGCAAAGAGGTCCCGGATGGGGGTGAACACGGTGGTGTAGGTAGCCGGGTTGCTGCGCGGCGTGCGCCCAATCGGGGATTGGTTGATGTCTATCACTTTATCCAGCCAGTCCATCCCATCGATGCCATCGTGATCGCCGGGTCGGTCCTTGGCGCGATACATCCATTGGGCCAACCGCCGGTAGAGCACTTCGATGACCAGAGAGCTCTTGCCACTGCCGCTCACACCGGTCACGCAGATCAGCCTGCCCAGGGGAAAAGCCACATCAATGCTCTTGAGATTGTTGTGCTGGGCACCGCGGACCACCAGTTGCCGGCCGTTGCCAGACCGCCGGCCTTCGGGAATCGGTATTTGCCGCTCCTGGCGCAGGTATTGGGCCGTGAGGGAATCGCGACAGGTGAGAAACTCCGCCAGCGGGGCGGAACAGACGACGTGCCCGCCGTGCTCGCCAGCACCCGGCCCCATGTCCAATACCCAGTCGGCAGAGCGAATGGTCTCCTGGTCGTGCTCCACCACCAGCACAGTGTTTCCCAGGTCGCGTATCCCTCTCAGCGTGTCCAGCAAGCGAGCGTTGTCCCGCTGGTGCAGGCCGATTGAGGGCTCATCCAGGGTATACAGGCAGCCCATCAGCTGGGAACCGATCTGGGTTGCAAGGCGGATGCGCTGCGCCTCCCCCCCGGACAGGGTGCTGGCAGCCCGGCCCAACGTCAGATAGTCAAGACCCACGTTGACCATGAAGGTGAGGCGGTCGTGAATCTCCTTCAAGACCTGACGGGCAATGGTTCTCTGTCGCGCCGAGAGGGGAGATTCCTGGCCGTTACCGCGCAGCAAACGCACCCACTGGAGGGCATCCGCGATCGCCATAGACGTGACCTGGTCAATGGACCGGTCGGTGACAGTCACCGCCAGCGCTTCCGAACGCAGACGTTTTCCGCCGCAAATGGGGCAAGGTCGGGCCGACATATAGTTTTCGATCTCGCCCCGCATGTAGTCGCTGGTGGTCTCTTGGTAGCGACGATGCAGGTTGGGGATGACCCCTTCATATGTGGTCTGATAAATGCTCTCCATCCCCTCCGTGTTGCGATACCGCAGGGTAATCCGATCGCCGGATTTGCTGCCATGCAGGATGATATCGCGCTGTTTGGCCGACAGTTCCCGGACCGGCACGTCGGTCGGTATGTCATAGTGCTGCGCCACCGCCCGCACCAGTTGATGGTAGTACCCATCGCCCGGCCCCTTGCTCCGCCTGGCCCACGGCCGGATGGCTCCATCCTTCAGCGTCAGTTCGGGGCGGGAGAACACCAGGTTAGGGTCTATCTCCAGCTTGACACCCAATCCGGTACAGGCCGGACAGGCGCCGTGGGGGCTGTTGAAGCTGAAGGTGCGCGGCTCGATCTCAGGCAGGTTGATACCACAGTGCACGCAGGCGAAGTGCTCGCTCAGCAGCTGGTCGAAGGGCTTGTCCGGATCGGTCACGTCGGCGACGATCAAGGTGCCATTGCCCAGCTTGAGCGCTGTTTCTACCGAATCGGATAGCCGGGCAGCATCAGTCACTTCGCCGCTCTCATCCTCACCATTGTGGCTGGTCACCAGCCGGTCCACGATGGCCTCGATCGTGTGCATCTTGTAGCGCTCCAGCCCGCTCTCCTCG
>JAUVRU010000333.1 GCA_030597485.1 Anaerolineae bacterium | reverse complement strand
GCCGTCGCCCTTGTGGTGCATCGCACCGGCTCCAATGCCAGCGCACCGTTCGCGAGCAGGATTCTAGCACAGCCAGACCGACATAGCAACAAACTGACCCAATGAATGGCTGCTGCGTTTGTGCTAACCTCCGTTCCGGTGTATAGTAAGCTGGCTAAGTTATGAGGAGCAAGAGGTACCAGAATGCCAGTAACGCCAACGCAGCCAGACATCATACTGCTGGTGTTGGACACTCACCGGGCGGATCGTCTTTCGTGTTACGGTTATCCACGAGGGACCTCGCCCCATATTGACGAGTTTGCCCAGAGTGCCACCCTGTTTGAGCGTGCCATAGTGCCGGCGCAGTGGACAATCCCGTCGCACGCATCGTTGTTCACCGGTGAGTACCCCACCACCCATATGGTCAATCAAATCTACAACACGCTGGGTGACGACCAGAAGACCCTGGCTGAGCTGCTCAAGGCAGGGGGGTACAAGACTGTCGGCTTCTGCAACAATCCCCTGCTGGGAGCAGTCGAGAACCGTCTGGACCGTGGCTTTGAGGAGTTTTACAACTACGGCGGCGCCATACCCAATCCGCCCCACATTTCCCGGTCGCGTCCCAGAGTGGAAGCCCGGTTGTTTGAGAGGAATATCCGAGCCGTGCGCCGCCTTGCCACCAGGATCTACAATCACCTGGTGAACAACCCCCTGCTGGTGCGCGTGGCCATGAACCCTTTCCTGTCCTCGCTCTGGCTGCGACACGGCAACTTCAAGGGCAACACAATGCGCTCTCTGCGCGATGTCCTGGGCTACCTGCGCACCTACCGCAAGGAAGAAGAACGACAACCTCTGTTTGTGTTCATTAACCTGATGGAGACGCACCTGCCCTACTGGCCTCCCAAGCGCTTCATCCGTAGGTTCGCCCCGTACTATCGGCAGGACCGCGAAGCGCAAGCGTTTTGGCGCTACTATCGAACCCAGACATATCGCTGGATGCTTCCGCTCACTGAGCCGCTCAGCGAGGTGGCCGATCGAGTCTTGAACGACTTCCACGATGCCGAAGTGGCCTACCAGGACCGGATGCTGCGCCATGTGTTCAGGTACCTGAACCGACCCGACATTCGCGACAACACGATGGTGATCATTACCTCCGACCACGGCGAGGGGATGAACAACCATAACTTCGTGGGGCACTCCCTAGTTGTATACGACGACTTGGTGCGGGCACCGCTCATCATTCGCTACCCAAAGCTGTATCCGGCTGGCAAGCGAGTTTCTTCATTGGTTTCCACCCGACGCCTGTTCCATTCGGTGCTGGAAGCAGCGCAGGTAATGCCCAACGGCAATGGGGAAGACGAATCCCAGAGCGTGCCCATAGACGTGCATGGCCTCAGCCTGACACGTTCACTCGAGCACGGGCCTGACCCCGACGGGGAATACGTTTTTGCCGAGGCATACACGCCGGACACACTGATGGACCTGATGAAAAACCGGGATGATGATGCCATCGAGGTTTTTCGCTGCCGGTTCATGCGGCGGGCCGCCTACCGGGGCCGCTACAAGCTCATCACCGTTGGCGACGAGCCGGACGAGCTGTTCGACGTTCTGGCAGACCCCGGGGAGACCAAGAACCTGATTGATGAACACCCTGATCAGGTGGCCGACCTCGCCAATGCCCTGACCCACTTCGCCCAGCGGGCCGAGGAGCGCCGTCCCGCCAATTGGGAAGCGGCCCGCCAGCTCAGCCTGGAAGACGATGCTCTGGCAGACCGGCTGCGGGCGTTGGGGTATTTGGAATAGCCGGCAGCAATCAGCGGCCCGCCATCAGTGTCCTTTCATGCCCAGGCCGCGATCTGAAGAACATCAGGAATCGGGAACTTGTCTGCTGATGGCTAGACGCTTCCTAATAATGGCCGGCGTGTTGTTGCTGGGCGCCGCACTTCGCATATTCGCCCTGGA
Source organism: Anaerolineae bacterium (assembly GCA_030597485.1). GTDB lineage: Bacteria > Chloroflexota > Anaerolineae > 4572-78 > NAK82 > JAUVRU01. Next base: position 1,951 of record JAUVRU010000333.1, on the reverse strand, counting down.
CCAAGTACCCCCTGGCCTCTCACACGACGAGGCCTATATCGGTGTTACCGCCCTGGAAGTGTGGCTGCTTGGTCGTCGAGACATCTTCTTCCAGATATACAACGGAATAGAACCTCTCATTGTCTATTGGCAGGCCATTTACCTCCGCCTGTTTGGCATCACGCCGGTGGCTATGCGGTTGGTTAACGCAACCGCTGGCCTGCTGACCATTGCACTGACTTACGCCATCACCCATCGGTTGCTGGCCACGAGCGAACAGCCCCTGGCCAGATGGGGCGCCACATTGGCCGCATTGGGTGTCAGCCTTTCTTTCTGGGCCATATTTGTCAGCCGGTTGGCACTCCGGTCAGTGACCTTGCCCCTGTTGGAGATACCCGCCCTCTACTGCCTATGGCGAGGGCTAATCGCCGACTCCCGGATCTCTCCCGGTCGTCGGTGGGCCTGCTATGCGCTGGGCGGCGCGTGGCTGGGCGCAGCGATGTACACCTATCTCTCCAGCCGCTTCTTGCCCTTCGTCCCTCTCATCTTCTTTGGCTATTGGCTGCTGCGCGGCCAGGTCAGGCGACAGCACTGGCTGGGCATGGGACTGTTCCTGGGTACCTGGGCATTGGTGTTCGCGCCCCTGGGTCTCTTCTACTGGCAGCACCCCGACGTCTTCGGGCAGCGTGCCAGTCAGGTGCTCAACCTGCCGCTGGCGCTGGCCGGTGACCCGCGCCCGCTGATTACCTCCATCCTGCGCACGTTAGGGTCATTCAGCCTGGTCGGCCCTGGGTCGAGCCGCTATGGCCTGGCCGGTCGACCTGTCTTCGAGCCGGTGGGAGCGATCTTTTTCTCCCTGGGAGTGCTGACGGCGCTGGCTCGGCTGCGTCGTCCGCCCCGACAGGCAGCGCCCTACGCTTTCCTGCTCATCTGGTGGCTGGTGATGCTTGTTCCCGACTTCATCACCGGCGAAAGCCCTCACTATCTGCGCACTATTGGCGCACTGCCACCCACGTACATCTTCTGGGCAATCGGCATTATTTGCGCCGGCAGCTGGTTGGCCACCCGTCTGGCCAGGACATCGCGGAGACTCGGTCCCTTCGCGAAAGCCACCTTCTGGTGGCCAGTGGCGGTGGCCCTGTACCTGCTGGCAAGCGGCGGTCTGGCTGCCCACGACTACTTCGGGCGATGGTCCGCGGACGCCGAGGCACGAGCCATCTATGGCGCAGAATTCACCGAAGTGGCCGATTACCTGAAGTCCGCCGAGCTGAGTGGGCCGGCGGTCCTGTCGGCCGCATACTACCGTGATTGGGATCGCTTCCGGCTCGATCTGCAGATGCACCACCACCCCCCTTTCGTGGTCTGGTTTGACGGAAGGCAGACCCTCTTGCTCCCCCCCACTGGCAGCGGTCTCGATCCACCCTACATCTTCACCCGTTCAGCGCCACCCCACACCCACTGGCTGGACTTCCTCGTAGCCGAAACCCAGGGCACAGATATGACCGTCTACCGGCTGCGGCCCGACGCGCGACCCACCCTGGCAACACCGCTGAGTGTCACCATTGGCGACCGGCTCGACGAGACCGGGGACCAATATGAGGTCCTGCAGCTGCTGGGCTACCAGATTGAGGGCCAACCACGTGCAGGGGACACATTGCCCATCTTGCTCCACTGGCAGCCGTTGCGCGACGTGCCAGGCGACCCCGACTACGCCTTCTTCGCCCAGCTGCGCGATCGACGGGGCCACACATGGGCCCAGGTGGACGCCAACGGCTACGCGGCCGCAGACTGGCAGCCGGGAGTACAGGTGTTGCAGGGGCTTGAGCTACCCCTCCCCCCTGACCTGCCACCGCTGGACTACACGTTGGTCATTGGTGCAGAAGATCGAAGCACTGCCCGCCCTCTGCCAGTGTTGGGAAAGCCCGACACCACCGCAGTCGATCTGGGAACGCTCACCCCCACTACGGCTGCG
>JAUVRU010000035.1 GCA_030597485.1 Anaerolineae bacterium | reverse complement strand
GCGCCGGCGCCGGCGTGTCCGTTGGCAGCGGCGTGACCGTCGGCGCTGGCAGCGGGTTGGGCGTCGCTTCTGGCGAGGCGGTGAATGTAGGCCACGGGGTGCGGGTAGGCAGGTACACGGCGGCGGCGGCCGGTCCCACGTCACGCCGGGCCGCCAGCCTGTGGGTCAAGCTGCACCCCAGGACCAGCACTGCCAATCCCAGTACCAGCAGAATCCTAATCATCTTCGCTGTCATAACCGATTGATGCCCCAAAGTCATCAGTGTTCCAAGAAGAAATCCAGGTGAACGTATTGAGCTGGCTGAGTGGCTAAGTCAAACTCAATCTCCGCTGATAGCTGTACGCCATCTTTAACCAACCATGCTCTATACCTGCCGGGTGTGTAGGAAGAGATCTTCACTTCTGCGTTGAACCAACGATCATCCCCCAAGCCCTCGCCAGTGGTATGATTCCTGCCTCCCGACAGGTTGCTCAGATGCTCGCCACCCATCGGGTCTATCAGTTTCACCTGGTAGTCGTGCAGATCCTGGAAGTGCCCAGTGCTGGCGTCAAATAACTCAATGACGTAGGCCGTGACGCGAGTTTCAAGCGCCGAACCAGTATTGAAACTGTATGACGTAACTGTGAAGGGATATTCCGGCGCCGGCGTGGCCGTCGGCTCGGCCGGCGTTGGCGTATCTGTGGGCGGTGGCGGTGCTGCCGGCACCGGCGTGTTGGTCGGCGGCGCCGGCGTATCGGTGGGCACCGCTCCCGGCGTGTTGGTCGGCGGCACCACGGGTGTGGGCGTGTCGGTCGGCGGCACGGGCGACAACGTAGGTGTGGGGGTGGGCAGCAGCGTTGGCGTCCAGTTGGGCGTAAACGTGAACGTCGGGCGCGGCGTTTTCGTCGGCTGCAGGGTAGGTGTGGGAGCCCGCACCAGTAGCGTGCCCACCGAGCAGCTCATGCTACCCATCAGCACCACAACCAGCAGCAACCACGGCAATGCTTTGCGATTATTCATCGGGCCTGCGTCACTTCATCTTGAAGAACACGAAGTCCCACCGCCATTGGCTGGGATCAGTGCCGTAGCTCAGCGGCACCACCGGCGACACCTGAGTGCCCCCACCATCCACCACGTAGATGTTCCAGGTACCATCTATGAAGGCACCCGGCTCAAACTTCACGTTCGCTACTTTGGCGTATCCTCCCTCACCGGTGTGGGTGCACCAGTCGAAGCATGACTCGCCGGTCTCAACGTGCGAGTTGAACTCAATGTTTGGGCTATCACCAATCACCCGGTACCCTCCCAGAGGCGTACCACTCTGATCGGTGATGGCTATGAATACGATAATCGCCGTATTGGTGGTTTTTGTCAAGGTAGGATCGTTTTGCTCAGCCACCATAAACGGGTAGTCTGGCACAGGTGTGGGGGTGGGAGGTCCTGGTGTCGGCGTATCCGCCGGTGGCGGTGGCGGTTGGGTCGGTGGCGGAATCGGTGTGTCCGTCGGCGGTGGAATCGGCGTATCTGCCGGAATCGGCGTGTCCGTCGGAATCGGTGTATCTGTCGGAATCGGCGTGTCTGTTGGGAGTGGCGTTTCGGTTGGGGTCGCGGTCCAGTCCGGCGTCGCCGTGAACGTCGGCCGTGGTGTCTTGGTAGGCAGTGTGGCAGTGCTCGGCCCATCACCGTACCGGGCGAGTCGCCTCGACAGCGATTCCCGAAGAGAACAACTCACTCCACTTCCCACCAGGGCCAGTCCGACCAACAGGAGCATAGCCTTTCTTTGCTTCATAATCACAGTCTGGTCCTTCCTCTGCTGCACAGAATATCCACTTGTCTGTCCCTCAACAGATATCTGTGCCTGGGGCACAGACAACGAACGCAGCGGCGAACACACTCATGCGCTCCGCTTCGCTGCGTATTACGGTGACAGGATGAAATCTCGTCTTCTCAATTGAATGTCCCTTATTATACCACGGAGCATGATGCTTCTCAAAACCAGCGATGCTCCCGTCTCAACCTAACGATCTGGCCGTGCAGGGGAAATGGGCACCATCCAGAGCCAATGCCTGTTTTGCGTTTGCTAGTTTGGCCCCTTTGGTGTAAGATGCCAGCCACCATGGGCAGACTGCCCTCAGTTAGAAAGCGAGGCAAGCAAAGAATGAAGATTCTGTTACTCGAGGACATTGACAACCTAGGGCAAGCCGGTGACGTGTTGAATGTGGCTGACGGCTATGGGCGTAACTTCCTTCTTCCCAGGAAACTGGCCAAAGTAGCAACCGCCGGGTCATTGAAAGAGACCGAGCAGATTCGTAGGGCTGGCGAGCGCAAGCGGGATCGTGAGATGGGGGCAGCGACGGATCTGGCCCGACAGATTGACGGGATCACGATCACCTTCCGCGCCCGAGCTGGTGAAACGGGTAAGCTCTACGGTTCCATCACTACCGGTGATCTAGCCGAGGCACTCGAGAAAGAAATCGATCAGGAAGTTGATCGGAGGAAGATCGTCACTGAGCCGTTGCGCCAATTGGGGGAACAAACCATTGAGATACGGCTGATGACAGACGTTACAGCCAGGTTCACAGCCATCGTAGAACCGGAAGGCGAACTGGAACCGGAGCGATTGCCGGAGGAAGAGTACCAGGAGATTAACCCAGAGGAAGAAGAACCTATCATCCCCAAGGCCCAACAAGAAACGTAGATCAATAGAGGCCTCATTGCAGTATCGTTGAAACCGTTTCGAGGGCGACCCCTATAGGGCATCGCCCTTTTTTCATGCTAACCGTTTCTTATGCACAGGTGTTATCTGTACGGGTACAGTATCCACATTATTTGGAATAGTATGTATCATTAGCCGTAGTAATAGGGGTGTGGATATGTGGATTGTGGTTGGCATGGATGGTATCCACGGGAGCGAACAGCCAGGCGCCCTCTATTACTTGTGGTATGTGGCCTCTGTGTCTGTGGAAAACAACAGGATGGATGAGTGAAGCCCATCGGTGGCTCCGGGATGCGACCGGGTAGGGCTGATAGAGGAGGAGATGCAAGAGCCGGATATCTAGGGGAGTGGTGGGTGAGAGCCACTAAATGGAGGAGGAGCGGGACGGTTACGTGGCGAAACGGCAGAAGGGAAGAATCGGGGATGAGGCAAGTTATCAACAGAAGCGAAGGGTTATCCACATATAAGGGGGACTTATCCACAGAATCAGCGAAAGGATGACATGTTGGGGAGCAGCCCGCGAAGGCAGGGGGAGGCGTCAAGGTGAAGCCAGGGATGCCATCCGCGGGCAGGTTGGCGGAAATTTGGGGCTTTGTGAACCGTCGTCGTTGAGGCACCGTCTTTGGGCGGCGAGGCGTAACGACGGGCCATAGCTCGTCAGGTCTGGACGGGGATCAGAGAGGGTTCCCGGTAGAGACTTTCGCGAATGGCGACCAGATCACGGCGGAGAGAACTCTTCTTTTCGACCTCACGGGACATCTTCTGGCTGCCGTGGAGCACCGTGGTGTGATCTCGGCCCCCGAGAGCCTGGCCGATCTCCGGAAAAGAGGCAGTGGTTTCTTCCCTTGCCAGGTACATGACGATCTGTCGCGGCAGCACGAATTCCTTCTGCCGGCTTGGGCCAATCAACTCATCCTGGGTGATGCCGTAGTGGTCGGCAACGACATCAATGATCTCCGACACGGAGATTCGCTCTTTTCTGTGAACCAGTGTGCTTAGCGTCTCGTGCGCCATCTCCGGGGTGATGGATTCGTGCGTCAGGGAAGCGTGGGCCAGCACCCGATTCAGGCCGCCCTCCAGCTCGCGGATGTTGTTCTGCATCTGGCGAGCGATGAGGTACAAGACCTCATCAGGAACGTCGGTGTCACGGAGTTCAGCCTTGAGACGGAGGATGGCCATGCGTGTCTCAAGGTCGGGTGGCTGGACGTCCGCGATCAGGCCCCACTGAAACCGGGAGGCCAGACGCTCTTCGAGGGTGGGTATTGACTGCGGTGGACGATCGCTGGACATTACGATCTGGTGGCCGGAGGAATGCAGAGCGTTGAAGGTGTGGAAGAACTCCTCCTGCGTGCTTTCCTTGCCAGCGATGAACTGGATGTCATCGACCAACAAGAAATCGGCAGTTCGATAGCGGTCGCGAAAGGCCTGTGTGGATTTGGTGCGTATCGCGTTTATGAGGTCGTTGGTGAAGGTCTCCGATGAGAGGTACAGGACTCTGAAACCGTTTGTAACGGCATGATGACCGATTGCGTGCAACAAGTGGGTCTTGCCCAGGCCGACACCCCCATATAGGAACAGCGGGTTGTAGGCCGTCGCCGGTTTCTCGGCAACAGCCAGTGACGCGGCGTGGGCGAGCCGGTTTGAGCTGCCGACAACAAAGCGGTCAAATGTATATTCCGGTTTGATGGAAATCTTCGACAGATCGTTGTACTCTTTGTGGTCGGGGAGGCGTTGCTCTCCAGATGCACTGGGGGCCTCGATTTTGAGAGCCTCAACGGGCTCCGTGGCCAGTGAAGTTTGCGACTGGACGGCGAACTTGACCTCAACGCTGCGGTTGAGGATGGAGGTCAAGGTCCTCTTGATGGAACCCGCCAGACGATTCTCCAGCCAATCCTTGGCGTATCCATTTTGGACGCCAATGATGAATGTGCCGTCCTCGTAGGCCAAGACCGAGGTCTGCTTCACCCATGTGTCGAAAGTGGCCTTGGTCATTTGGAGCTGGAGCTCACCCAATGCAGTTTCCCAGATTGTTTCAGAATTCGCCATTTGAAAGGCTCCATAGTCAGTGTGATGAATGAATGCCCTCGGGGGCCAGCACAAACCCCCTGGAACCGCGCTCATACCGGAAAAGGCACACAGAAGACTACCAGGGCATGTCTTATGTCCATCCGTATTCCCTGTTAAGGGTTCCGACAGTTCTGTTGTTAGCGGAACAGGCCAACAGTGAAAGCGAAGGACTGCAGGACGCGCCTGCAAAAGCGATCTTGGGGCCGCTCATGGCAATGTGCTCGCAGTCATCCACCCCGGCGTCAGATTCGCCGGTCTTGATGCCATTACACTGTCTTGGCGCTTACAATGCCTATTGTATCACAGGAAATGTCTACAGTCAACGGGATTTGCGTTTGAAGGCGGTTTGTTGGGAGGACTTTAAGGTTCGGTGAGACTGACCCGAGGGCATACCCTGTATATTGTGTATGAGGCCCAACCAGGGTGCCACATATAGGGATTCCATGCCGGGCCAACGCCACAGCAGTGGATAGGCGCAAAAGGAGTTTTAAGGTACGAATGCTGATCAGGCGGAATCTGCACGATTCTGGCCGTTGCGACTGGCGTCAAACCGCATTTCTTGCGGAGGAGGGAAGTGTCTATCTCAACGCTCGCCATGTCTGTTGGCAGCCGGAAGATAGGGGCCGGGTGGTCACGCTAGGGGCTGTCCGTCGGCCTTCAGATAGGCCAGTGCTTCCTCTTGGTCCGCGTTCATCACTATCTCCAAGGTGCGGCCATTGGCGGCAGCTGGGACGTCGATCACCTTGACGTGATCTGCGTAAGCAGCCGTGTCGGGCAGCAAGTCTGTCAGCGCATTGGAGGTGCCATCGAGAAAATCTCGGTTGAAGGTCACCTGCGGGTCGTTGGGATAGATGGGTAGAGGATAGATACTCGACTCCACCAGATCCTGGAAGAAGTGGGTACCGTAAGATACCTCCGGGGTCTCGCCGCCTTTCTCCATAGCGATTTCGACAAGCACGCGCGCATTATAGATATCAGCGTACGTTACCTTCACTCCCAGGTCAATGTTGGAGCTGCCCCAACGGCCTGGTCCCATCAGGATGAAAGCCTCCCCTTCCAATCGTTTGTTGAGCCGGCCCACGATGCGTGCCACTTCGAGTTTAACTGACTGATCGGGGATATGACTGTACCCGGCGGGATCGACATAGACCACATACCGAATATCGGAGACAACGCCGTGGGGAACCATCTTGTGGGCGGAAAAGACCTTATCTTCGTCAGGGATGCCCACGGGAAGAGGGAGACCTTCTTGCGTTTCATGGCTGGTCATAGGGCGGCACTGGAGCAAATGCAGCCTGAATTCGGGGCGGGGTTGATCGCTCACGATGTCTGCAGCAAACTCGATGTCGACCGGAACTCGATAATAGTGCTCCAACGTTTTCAAAAGGGACTTCATAGATTCGATGAACTGGTTGTCTTGCACTAACCCGTCAAAGGTTAGGACCAAGGAGGGCGGATCGAGATCGCTGCCCAGGGAGAAGATGGGTTGCACGTAGTCTCCCTGGTCGACCGAGGCCAGCAGGCGGATCCCCACGTAATCACTTGATATAACCTCCTCGATGGGCACAGTCTTGAACTGGTTGTCAGATAGATCCACGACGTCTACGAAGTGTTGCGAATACTTCCTGATTTCGTCGATGCCCTTTTCTGGCCGAATTCTCGGATGGCTGAGGGCCACCATGCGTGGATAGTCGTTGGCTACCCGATCCACGGCGCGAGTCCCCATTCCCCACACCAAGCGCAAGAAACCGTCTTCTCGGCGAATCCGCCGGGTCCAACGGAAGGGGTTGCGGCTGAAAGCCACCCCGGCGATGGATGGGAAAAGGTAGGGGCCAAACCGGTTTCCCACTACTTTCTGGATCAGAATGGCCATCCGTTCGTCGTAGTCAATGAGCCCTTTGTGCCGTCGGTAGATCAAGGCGTTGGGGTTGTGCACGCTGGCGTAGACACGCTTGATCGCTTCGGACAGGGCCGCCAGATTCTCACTGGGAGTACCTTGGTTGGGACAGAAGAAACTGTCATACTTGCCAGCGAAGGCGCTGCCGAAACTGTCCTCCAAGAGACTGGATGAGCGTACGATCAGGGGGCAGGTACCAATTTCTGCCAGCACCTCGCGCAGGCGGGAGGTCACGTCTTCGGGAAAGCGGCCGCTGGTGACAGCTTCAACCACATGGGGATAATCCCTGGCAACCTGCTCGCTCACTTTGTATTTCTGGTTGTGGAAGTCGTGGAGATTGTTGAGTCGGTAGTAGTCATAGAAGACGTCGGCGCCCACGAAATACGAGTCGGGTACGACTAGGGGGATTCCGAGGTCCAACCCGTCCTTCGCCTGGGCATGCTGCAATATCTTGTGAGCAAGCAACAGCCCGGCGGCCTTTCCCCCAATCCTGCCACGACCAATGCGGTGCCGGCGTATCTCTTGCAGGTCAGCGATGGTGAAGAAATTCTTGGCTATGCCGACAAAGCCCAGGTGATCGCTGATCATGCCCCTGATGAGCACCACCCGAATCTCTTGAAGGTGGTGCATGATCTTGACCCTCTCTTCCGGGTCATATCTTTCGTATTCCGCTCCTTTGGCAAACAAGAAGCTCCATGGCGCCAGCTCCGGGTTGAAGGAAAGGATAACTTCCTGATCAGGGGTACGCTGTTGCAGCAGCGACTGGACGATCTCGACGAAGAGGGTGTGAGGCAGGTTGTAGGCGAAATAGAAATCGGTGAGATTGTCCCGTATCAGCTGTAGCCGTTCCTGCCAGACCTCTGGAGACTCCTGATCATTGGGAGCCTCGAGCCCCTCCAGGCGTTGCGATTGGAGTGCCTTTTCCACCACTTCCTGCTCAAAGGTCTCTGGCTGGACGACGTGGTGGGAAAGGAGATCCTCCCGCATCCTCTCGCGAATGCGCTTGGCAAGAATGGGATAGCGGGTGATTTCCAGATACAGTTCTAGAACTTTGGGGTGTTGCTGGCTCATTTCTTGTCTGCACCTAGTCTATGCGGTTTCAATCTATGGGGAGTGGGTTTCCAGCATACTGCTGATCTTGGCGCGCACAGTGTATGCCTGTGACTCGCTCGGTCACTCCAGGAGGATGTGTTCCCTATCACCCGAATGGAAGGAGAAGTCGGTCAGGATTGAGCCGCCAATAAACTCCCGCAAAATGGAATTGTCCGGGATGAGATCGGGAGAAACGGGGATGAACCACTCCAAGAAAGACAGCAATCTCTTAGCCTCGATGTGCTCGCGGGTGCGCGGTTTCACCTGTAGAAGCAGCGGTTCGGCAAAGGGTTTAAGGACGGCCAGCTCATAGACCAGCGCGGAATTGAACATGACATCAGCGTGCTCCTGGAAGGGGAAGATCCAGCGCTTTGCGCCACGGCGTACGCTCTCCCAGCGCTTGAGGGTCTGAGTGGCAGAGTAACCGCGATAGGGCGCGTCCCGGACAATCCGCCGAACGAGCCGGGTGTCGGTGGTGGGCACCCGGTTATGCAGGTCTATGTTGAGCTGGGTGAGGGCTGACACGTACACCCGGTAGAGACACTCAGCAGAGATGTTGCCTACCAACTCCGGGTTCATGCCGTGGATGCCCTCCACGATGATCACATGATGTTGATCGATGCGAATGGTTTCCCCGGGCTCGCGGCTGCCGGTGAGGAAGTTGAACCGAGGCAACGTTACCTCTTGCCCTTCCATCAGACTGAGGAGCACACTGTTGAAGAGGGACAGGTCCAAAGCGTGCAGGGACTCAAAGTCGTAGTCACCGCTTTCGTCTCGGGGGGTGTCGTCTCGGTTGACCAGGAAATCATCGAGTCCCAAGGAAATGGGATGGATGCCATTGGCAAGCAGCTGGATTGAGAGTCGCTTGGAAAAGGTAGTCTTGCCCGATGCCGACGGCCCAGCGATGAACACCAATCGCACCTGGGGGTGAAGATCTGCGATGTCGGAGGCGATGCGGGCGATCCGTTGTTCGTGGAGTGCCTCGGACACCAGAATCACCTCTCGCATGCGGCCTGCCGCCTGAGCCTGGTTTAGGGCCCCCACATTGGGCACACCCATCACTCTCATCCACTGTCCATATTCATTATAGACCGCCACCAATTTTGGGTATTGAACTGGCTCCTGGATGATGGTTGGCAATTCGCGGCGGGGATACTGCAGCACAAAGCTTGGGCCGTATGGGCTCAGGGCGAACTGTTGCAGGTACCCAGTAGAGGGTACCATATAGCCGTGATAATAGTCCTGACCGCTCCCCAGTGTGTACAGGGTAAGGTAGTCTTTCTTTCGCGCTTTGAGCAAGTCTACTTTGTCGGTGTAATCCTTGGCTTTGAAGTGGCGCAGTGCTTCGTCTATGGGAATACGCGCTTTCCCGATAGACATGTCAGCCTGGACCATCTCACGCATGCGGGTTTCGATGCGGGCCAGCTCATCGGGCGTGAAAGGAGGGCGCCCCTCTACGGTGCAGTACAGGCCGCCAAAATTGAGACCGTAGTTTACCCGGATACGCGCTTGAGGAAAGGTCTGTTCGGTGGCGGTAATCATGAGGAATGCCAACGAGCGGCAATAGATGCGCATACCGTCGCTGTCAGCAAGCGTGATCGGTCTCACCTCCGAATCTGCGACAATGTGATAAGAGAGTTCGCGCAATTCTCCATTGATGTGGGCGGCAATGATGGGGGCCGGAAGATCGAAGTCAATTGATTTGAAGTAAGTCTCCAGCTGGGTCCCAACCGGCGCTTCGTACATACGGTCGTCGGGAAGCCGAACCTGCGCCGTCTGACGGGGACTGGACAGCTGAACAGAGGATTGGATGTTCACAGTGTTCTCCTCAAAGACGCAGATTGGGAACCACGTCCAGGTCCATCTGGCTGCGCTGACCTACTGCGTACCTATGGTATGCAGCCGCGCCAATCATGGCTGCATTATCAGTACAGAGCGACAGGGGGGGCACGTGCACCGGCCGGTTGGCCTGGGCGGCCATGTCGTGACGCAACTGGACATTGGCGCTGACGCCACCTGCGACAAGAATCTCGATTGCATCGAACCGGTCTGCGGCCAGGCATGTCTTCTCGACCAGGACATCCACGACCGCCTTCTGGAAGCTGGCGGCCAGGTCGACCACCGGCAGTGAAAGCAACGGCAGCTGTGAGTCCAGCATATCGGCGGGAGACTGGACCTTGTCGGTGTAGCGTTGCACGACGCGCAACACAGCCGTCTTAAGACCAGAAAAACTGAAGTCAAGCGTGCCCCGCAGGCGAGCACGAGGGAGATCAAAGGCTTTCGGGTTACCTCGTTCTGCTGCTGCCTGAATGGCTGGCCCTCCAGGGTAGCCCAGACCCACCAACCGGGCCACTTTGTCAAAGACCTCCCCGGCGGCGTCGTCCAGCGTTCGTCCCAGCACCTCATAGTCCTGATGCCCCCGGATCATAATCAGCTCGGTGTGGCCGCCGGACACGATGAGGCATACCGCAGGGAATTGAGGTGCTGGGACGTGGCCGTCATAGTTGAGCCAGTTTGAGTAGATATGGCCCTCCAGATGGTTGATGCCGATGAGGGGCAGGTCCGACGCGAGTGCGATTCCTTTGGCCGTGTTCACCCCTACCAACACACTGCCTGACCACCCCTGCCCATAGGTCCCTGCATCCCCGTCCGGTTCCTTCCCTCCTCTCCGAGCTTGCGTCATTGCTTCCTGAATGACGGT
>JAUVRU010000299.1 GCA_030597485.1 Anaerolineae bacterium | reverse complement strand
GGTGCGACAGTTGGAAGCCATCACCTACCGGGCGCACCTGGTTTCCAGCTATGCTGGCCTGTGGTTTTCTCAGGATACCCAGAACCAGGCCGCTCAGAGCCTGGTCGCCCGGGTGGATCAGTTCATGGCCGGATTGGAGAATCGCACGTTGTTCTTCGAGTTGTGGTGGAAAGGCCTGGAGGATGACGATGCCGAGCGGCTGATGGCAAAAGCAGGGGATTTCCGCTATTGGCTGGAGGAGATGCGCCATTTCAAGCCACACACACTCTCCGAACCCGAGGAGAGGATTGTCAACATCAAGGATGTCACCGGCGTCAACGCCTTTCACACGCTCTACGATCTGATCACCAATCGATACGTCTTCAGCCTGGAAGTGGATGGCGAGGTGCAGGAACTGACCCGTGACCAGCTGGCATCCTACGTGCGCCACCCGGACGCGGACCTGCGGGCGCGCGCCTACCAGGAGTTGTACCGGGTTTACGGGCAAGACGGACCCATTCTGGGTCAGATATACCAGACGCTGGTGCGTGACTGGCGCAACGAGCAGATAGACCTGCGTCACTTCGCCAGTCCCATGGCGGTTCGCAACCTGGACAACGACATCCCGGACGATGTGGTGGACACGTTGCTGGAGGTATGCCAGCGCAACAGCAGTCTCTTTCACCGTTTCTTCCGCCTCAAATCTGCCTGGCTGGACATGGACCGGTTGCGACGTTACGACCTCTACGCCCCGGTGGCCGGTGCCGAGAAGACCTATACGTTCGCTGACGCGGTGGAAATGGTCCTGGACTCTTTTCGGCGCTTTGACTCCCGCATGGCGGGGCTGGCAGGGCGGGTCCTGGCGGAGAACCGCCTGAACAGTGAGATACGCAAGGGGAAACGGGGAGGAGCCTTCTGCTGGAGCGTGGCACCCAACATGACACCGTGGGTGTTGACCAACTACCAGGGCCGCCCGCGCGACGTGGCGACCCTGGCGCACGAGCTGGGACATGCCATTCATGCTATGCTGGCTGCCGACCACAGTGTATTGACCTTCCACGCCTCGCTGCCATTGGCGGAGACAGCCTCGACCTTCGGTGAGATACTGTTGATCGACCGCCTGCTGGCAGAAGAGGGTGACGAGGCGGTACGTCGAGATGTGTTGTTCTATCAGGTGGACGACTACTATGCCACCATCTTGCGCCAGGCGTTCTTTGCGCTGTTTGAACGGCAGGCTCATCACGTGGTTGAGCAGGGGGCCTCGGTTGACGATCTGTCGGAAGCTTACATGGACAACCTGCACACCCAGTTTGGCGATGCCGTGGCGCTCAGCGACGAGTTTCGCTGGGAATGGATTGCCATACCGCACATCTATCAGGTTCCTTTCTACGTGTACGCGTATGCCTTCGGCCAATTGTTGGTATTGTCGCTGTACCAGCAATACCAGTCCGAAGGTGACGCGTTCAAGCCTCGCTACCTGGACATCCTGGCGGCTGGCGGATCAGAGGCGCCGGCCCGCATCCTGGCTGATGCCGGCATCGACATTCATCGTGCTGACTTCTGGCAGGGAGGCTTTGACGTCATTCGAGGAATGGTGGAGCAGTTGGAGGCGATTCCGAGGGGGTGAGCGGTCAGCGGTCGGCTTTCAGCAGTCAGCCATCAGCTTTCAGTGGCGTCGTCAGCGAAACAGGTCTGTTTCCGGTGGTCTCAGGATCTGGCTGGCCGACGCTTCCTCACCCCGCTCGTAGGGCTGCCCTCGCACCCACACGACGGGCAATCCCTCGTCGGCCTGACCGGACACCAGGCTGGCAGCAGCTGCTACCTGGTCGGCGAAGCCGACGGTGGTGATCGCCAGTTTGCGGCCAAACAGGTCCGGGAGCCCGCGCAGGTCCTGCACCGGCGCCAGGCCGGAAACGCCGATAGCCACGCCCACGGTTCCTTCACGCCAGGGGCGACCGTGGCTATCGCTGATGATGATGGCTGGGGAAACGCCGGTCAACTGCTGGAGGCGGGAACGCAGCTGGCGGGCCGATCGGTCGGGATCCACAGGCAGGCGCAAGACCATCTCCCGCTCCGGTTCGGCCACGTTGGAGCCATCCACGCCGGCGTTGGCGCTGATGAATCCCAGGTGGTGGCGAACGATGAGCGCTCGGGGCCGGGCGCGCAGTACCTCCGCTGTGTCCCACAGGATCACCTCCACCAGGCGGGGGTCCTTCTGCGTGCGTTCTGCCAGCTCCAATGCCGGCACTGACGGCTGCACGGTCTTCAGGTCCACGAAGCGGTTCTCAGCTTTGGACACAATCTTGTGGGTTACCACCAGGATGTCCGCGTCGGACAGCCGCAGGTCGCCGCTCACCGATGCGCTGGTCGTGGTCACAGCGGTGGCGATCAGCGCGCCCAGGTCATCGCCCGGCTTGACCAGAGGGATGCCGGTCAGGGGAATCAGGGTCAGTGGTGGAGGCAGGGCCATCAGCCGATGAGATACCGTCTCAGTCCAGTCCCGTGATCTTGAGACCAGCACCCTTGACGTCGTAGCGCTGGTTGATGCCGATGAGTATGGCGGTCGGCCCTTCGACCACAACGGCATTTTGCAGGGGGCCGGCGTCAATTCCACGCAGTATGGCGGCCTCAGCCAGGGCGATGGCCTCGGCTTTGGCCTCTTTGTCGTCGCCACATACCAACACGTCGCAGTCCAGGGGCTGGTCCAGGTGGGGCAGATGGATGGCGCTGACGTTCTGAAAAGCAGCCACCACACGCACGTCCTGGCCCAGCAGCGCCTGGGCTTCGGCGGAGGCGCTGCCGCCGGCCGGAATGTGGACCCGGCTGACCTTGGGTGGTTGCAGCGGTACGGTGACGTCCACCAGCATCTTGCCCTGCAGCTGGGAGCGGATGCTCTTCAGGGTGGAGGCATGCGCGCTGTAGGGGACGGTCAATACCACGATGTCGGCAATTCCCGCTGCCTCTTGATTCGCCATGCCGGTGACCAGGTCTTGTTTCAAGGTGGCGTTCAATCCGGCGGCCACAATCTCCGCCTTGGTGGTCTGGCGGGAGCCGATGATGACGCGGTACTGGCCGGATTTCGCCCAGCGCAGAGCCAGACCGGGCCCCTGGTGGCCTGTGCCGCCGATGATGGCAACGGTCTTGATCGCTTTCTTTTCTTGCACGGGAGACCCCCTGTGTGCGGCTGGATGTGATGGGTTAGTTTAGCCACTATAGCCCAAGGTCGCGTCTGGTGCAAGTCGTGGGCTGAGGCCGGGCTCGAAATTGGCAAGCGAGTCAGCGAGGGGGCGAGTCAGCGAATGAGCGAGTCAGCGAGTGGGCGAATCAGCGGGTGGGCGAGTCAGTGGGTTGACGAGGAGGCAAGTCAGGGAGGGGGCGACAGACTGTTTTGTTCGCTGGCCGGCTTTTCCTGGCGTAACCAGCTTACCAGAAGCGGCAGGCCAAAGACGAAGGGTATGGCAATGGCATGGATCACCAGCGGCGTGAGCGTATCCCACCACCAGACGCGCAAGGTCTCGTAGAGGGGGATGGATAGCCAGGCAGTCAGCCCAAATACCGCGATGCGGTCGAACAGCGGCGATGGCAAGAGCAGCACGGCCATAGCCAATGGCCACAGCAGATACCAGGCGTGGAATTGCTGGTTGGGCAACACAAGGTACCAATAGAACACCCCGAAAGCGGGGGTTATGACGACGTTTGCCAGGGTGAGCGGGCCGGTCAAGGCGCGCCAGGCCAGCCGCAGGCAGATCAGCAAGAAGATGCCGCCCAACAGGTACCGGCTGACGTCAAAGGCCACGTTTGTGCCCAGCCAGGGCCGGAGGATGAGCACCAACAAGGCGAAAGGTGATTTTCCTGCGCCCCCCGTCAGGTCGTGCACCGCCCATTGATCCCACCCGGGCCAGACGGGTGCCATCAACGCGGCCCCCAGGCCGGCGGCCAGGGCCAGGTTGGCCGCGGTCACGGTCAGCCGTCGGGGCCAAGTTGTCTGCCGCCGTGCCAGGTACAGCAAGAAGAAGGGGAAGACCATCACGGTAACGAGCTTGACCAGGACTGACAGGGTCAGTGCGGGGATGACCAGCCAGCGGTGCCGATCATCAAGGCAGAGATAGACAGCCAGCAACAGGAAAAGC
>JAUVRU010000419.1 GCA_030597485.1 Anaerolineae bacterium | reverse complement strand
TATGCCCAATGACGAAGTACTTCTTCAGGTCGTGATATGTCAGAATAGGATTCATTCCACCATCAGCTCTCTGTCAGCCTCTGTAGAGAAAACACGTGACCTGGTGCCCTTCGCCAACGGTGTACGCCGGTGGTTTCTCCTGCCGACATATGTCCATCACGTGAGGACAGCGGGGATGGAAACGACAACCCGCGGGCGGATCGCGGTAATTGGGGATCCGCCCCGGGCTCCCCTCTGCCACGCCACCTCCGGAGAGACGAGGGACAGACTGCATCAGGCCGCGTGTATAGGGAAAGAGCGGATTCTCGAACAGCGTCTTCGTGGGCGCCGACTCAACCATAGTGCCGGCATACATCACATACACCCGATCGGTGAGCTCACGAACCACACCCAGCGTATGCGTGATGAGAACAATCGATGTGTTCTTCTCAATCGCCAGATTATGCAACAGACGAAGGACTTGGTCTTGAATCGTGACATCCAGGGAAGTGCCAGGCTCATCCGCGATCAGCAATTCCGGCTCGGTTGCCAAGGCCATAGCAATGCACACGCGTTGCCGCATGCCCCCGCTCAGCTGAACAGGGCAGCTCTTCAGCAGCCGCTCCGGGTCAGCCAGAGCAACTTCTTGCAGCGCCGCTAGCGACCGCGACGAGACGTCACGCCTGCCACGTCTTCCGTTCGATGCAGAATGCTTGATGACCGCTCCCAGTTGCTGGCCCACCGTGAATACCGGGTTCAGGGCAGCGGTTGGATCCTGGAATATCATCGAGATGCCCTTGCCCCGCACCTCCCGCAGCTCGTTCTGTCCCATCCGCAGGATGTCCGTCCCCCGGAACCATACCTCACCGGCTGCGATCTCCCCGGGGGGCATGGGCAAGATGCGCAATATCGACTTCATCGTCGTGGTCTTGCCGCACCCAGTCTCACCGACCAGCCCAACTTTCTCGCCGCTGTGCACGACGAAGTCCACGCCATCAAGCACCCTCAGCAGGCCTCCGTAGACGCGAAAGTGCACCCGCAAGTCTTTGATCTCAAGCAAGGGATCTGTGCTCATGCCTAGACCTCTTCCGCCGCCAGCAAGTCGCGCATCCCGTCCCCCAGCAGATTGAACCCCAGGACAATGACCACAATGCCCAGAGCCGGGAAGACAGGAATCCACCACAGATCCGGGAGATAGCGAGCGCCATCTGCCACCATGGATCCCAGACCAGGCTTGGGCGGCTGCACTCCCAGGCCAACAAAGCTCAAAGCGGATCCGATCAGTATCACCCAGCCCATATCCAGGCTCATCTTGGTGAAGATTGGCGACACGCAATTCGGCAGTATCTCCCTGAACAGGATGTGGGCCTGGCTGGCCCCCAGTGTCTCAGCCGACTTGACGAAATACTCATTGCGCAGCTGGGTGGTCAACCCATACACCAGCCGCGTATACCAGGGCCACCACATAAGTGACACAGCCATCATCGCGTGGAACAGATTAGGCTTCAGCACAGACGCGATGGCCAATGCCAGGATCAGGGGGGGCACCGCCAGGAAAACATCGGTAACCCGCATGACGACTGTGTCGATCCACGTGCCGTGATTGTAGCCGGCCAGAAGGCCCAGGAAGACCCCTGGCGGCACC
The DNA here is from genome assembly GCA_030597485.1 of Anaerolineae bacterium. Classification (GTDB taxonomy): domain Bacteria; phylum Chloroflexota; class Anaerolineae; order 4572-78; family NAK82; genus JAUVRU01. The sequence continues at coordinate 1,724 of JAUVRU010000419.1, read as the reverse complement.
ACCAACGCCAGCACGAAAAGGCCCATAGTGAGGGAGAACCTGAAGCCAAAGATAACCCGGCTCAGGATGTCACGACCAATCGTGTCTGTGCCGAACGGATACTCCCAACTCGGCGGGCGCTTGGCGTTGGCAAAATCCGTAAACGGCTGAGCGTGTTCCGGATAAGGTGCCACATAGGGAGCAAAAACCGCCAGGAACACCACCGCCAACACGATCAATAGGCCGGCTACCGACAATGGATTGCGAGAGAACTTGTACCACGCGCGGCCCAAGTTCTCTTTCCGGCTGCCTCGTTCCAGATCCTTCCAGTTCACGCTCGGTGACGTGGCTTGCACCCTCGCCTGTCCGGTCACGCTATTCGCTCCTCCCTGCGCTCAGTCGGATACGGGGATCGAGCTGGCCTACAACGAGGTCAACCAGGATATTCACAAGGATAAACACGACACCCAGCACCATGATCACCGCGGCAATAGCATTCAGATCCTTGCGCAGCATGGCATTGATGCCATAACGAGATAGCCCGGGCCAAACGAATATCAGCTCCACCAGGAAGGCATTGCTCATTGTGGCGGCGAAATCCAGTCCCAGGATGGAAATCGTGGGGATAAGCGAGGGCTTGAGCAAGAACTTCCCCATGATGACCCTTTCAGGCACGCCCAGCGCTCTTTCGGCGCCGATGTAGTCTTTCATCAAGTTGTCGGACATTGTGGAGCGAGTGATACGTGCCTCCTGTGCTATTCCACCCATGGCCAACGCCGTGGCCGGCAACACAAGATGATGGACGGCGTCCCAGAACACAGCCAAATCACCGGCCAATAGCGCATCAACGGTCATCAAACCGGTCACGACAGGAGGGCGCGACAGACTGTCGCTCAAGCGGCCCATGGTCGGAAACCAATCGAGTACGTAGCCGAACACAAGCAGGAAGATGATGGCAAACACGAAGGAGGGAGTTACCACTCCCAGATAGGAAAAGATACGTACTACGTTGTCAACCCACTTGTCCTTGTGTCGAGCCGATATGGTGCCCAATGTGATACCCAGGACACCCATCATGACTCCGGCAAAAAGGGCCAGCTCGAGGGTTGCCGGGAAGAACTCGCGGATATCCTGGGCCACGTCTCGACGAGTGACCAGCGAAATGCCGAAATCCCCGTGTAGGGCATCAGTGAGCCAGTAGAAATATTGTACCGGTAGCGGGTCATTCAGATGCATTTGCTCACGGATGTTGTCGACGACCCACTGAGGTGCTCGAGATCCCACCGCCATGCGCGCCGGGTCACCGGGCATCACCCGCGAAATGGTGAAGATCACTACCGATAGCCCCAGCAAGACAAAGATAGAATGAAGGGCACGTTTCAGAATGAAGGAAACGGTTCTCACAGTCTAGATCTCATCGAGAATTGGAGTGAACGTCATGGGAGTCTCCCGAAGACTACTGGATTCCCCACCAGGCGCAGGTGCGTGCCGATCGGCCCCGTGTACTTGGAGCTCCAGACTCGTGTGCGAGGTACCCCCGTCAGGTCGTGTTGCTGCCAACACCGTGGCACACAACCGCCCTATGAGTGGTCGGGATTCACAGCCAGAACTTCAGGGACACAACTATCAGAGAAAGGGGTTTGGTCCCCCAGCGAACATTATCCTGGGGGACCAAACCGCGACTGACTGTTCAGCCTACTTGTTGACCGATATCCTGGATGCCAGGATATTGTAGCCCATCATTG
>JAUVRU010000270.1 GCA_030597485.1 Anaerolineae bacterium | reverse complement strand
TACATGAGCATTTATTCATATATCCAACTGGGGCCATGAGCGACAGTCACTGTGCCGATACCTATGTGCACAGCGAACGCGTCCAGGCGGCCCTTGAGCATCTGGTGGAAGACACGACCGCTATCCACCTCGCCGAGACCTTCAGGGCGCTGAGCGATCCAACCCGCGTGCGGATCATCTCGCTGCTGGCAGGCGCTGAATTGTGTGTCTGCGATATAGCAGCGGCTCTGAGGATGAGCCAGTCAGCCGTATCGCATCAACTCCGAACCTTGCGCGACCTGAGGTTGGTTCGCTGGCGGCGCGAGGGGCGGCAGATTTTTTACACGCTGGACGACGACCACGTTGCCGATCTGTTCCAGCGCGGCCTGGACCACGTGGCACATGGCTGAGTCTCGCCATTCCAACCAGCGACGGCAGACCGCAGGCGGCAGCGATCTGGTTGCCAGAGCTGGGACACCGGAGTACAAACATTGAGCGACAAGATCAAGATCGAAATCCCCTTGCTTCTACCCCAGGGTAACGGCTGTGAGTCCTGCTGGCAAAGATTGGAGGAAAGGATCCAGGCCTACGGAGGCGTAGAACTGGCACACCTAGACCAGGAAGGCGAGACCCCCTACTTTTGCGTTCACTACGATCCAGACCTGATCAACCTGGATATTGTGCGGGCCATCGCGGTTGAGGAAGGCACGCACTTGGAGTGGCGTTACCGCCACGAAACCTTGCCTGTCGAGGGGCTAGACTGCGCAGATTGTGCCAGGACGCTGGAGAGCGGCGTTGGGCGGTTGGATGGTGTGTTGTGGGTGTCGGCCAACTTTGCGGCCTCCTCCTTGGCCGTCGAATACGATGCCGAACGGACAAAACGACCAGCCATCGTGTCTCGTATCCAGGCCTTGGGTTACGACGTAGAGGCGCCGGTGCCATCTCGCGAAATGGTCTATCAAGTTGACGGTATGGACTGTGCTGATTGTGCTCTAAATCTGGAAAAAGCGCTGAGCCGCACACCCGGTGTGGCCCAGGTGAGCGTGGACTTTACCCTGGCCCGCCTGCGGCTCACACCCGATAACGGCGCTGGAATCAACTCCACTGTCCAGCAGGTGGCGGAAGGGATGGGCTATTCGCTGCGGTCGGAGGAGGCCGAAAGTCCTGAAGTGACCGGGAGGGCTAAGGGCTGGCGCGAGCGCCTGTGGCGGCGTCGCCGTGACCTGACAACGGTGGGCTCTGGGTTACTCATCATCGCTGGCGTGATCCTGGGACTACTGGGTGCACCCGAGCCGATCGTCGCTGGCGCGTACGTGGCAGCCATCTTTGTAGGTGGCTTCTACATTGCCCGTACCGGCTGGGCAGCGCTGTGGACGGCCCACTCCCTGGATATGAATGCCCTGATGGCCATCGCCGCAGTGGGGGCGATATTTGTCGGAGAGTGGGCCGAGGGGGCGGTCGCCATGTTTCTGTTTTCCCTGGGCAACTCCCTGGAAGGCTATACGATGGACCGTGCCCGGAACGCCATCCGGCGCATGATGGAGCTCTCACCCCGCCGGGCTACCCTGATCCACGGGGATCAGGAAGAACAAGTGCCAGTCGAGGATCTGGATGTCGGTGATCGAATTCTGGTACGTCCCGGCGAGCAGATCCCAATGGACGGTGTGGTGCTCACTGGCCTGTCGGCTGTGAACCAGGCCCCGATCACCGGCGAGAGCGTTCCGGTGGAAAAAGCGACAGGCCAGGAAGTCTATGCGGGAACGGTCAACGGCCAGGGAGCGCTGACAATACGCGTGACCCGCATGGCCGCCGACACGACCATCGCCCGCATCATCAAGATGGTGGAGAAGGCCCAAGCCCAGAAGGCCCCTTCGCAGCGGTTCGTGGACCGCTTTGCCCGGGTATACACGCCAGCGGTCATCGCAGTGGCAGCCAGTGTGGCGATACTCCCGCCGTTGCTCGGCTGGCTAGCAGGTACAGGTACCTTCACTGCCCTGTTTGGTGAGTGGTTCTACCGGGCCTTGGTGCTGCTGGTGATCGCCTGTCCCTGTGCCCTGGTCATCTCCACCCCGGTGACCATTGTGAGTGCTATCGCCAGCGCAGCTCGCTCCGGCGTGTTGATCAAAGGCGGCGCCCATCTAGAAGCTTTGGGTTCGCTGAAGGTGATGGCCTTCGACAAGACTGGCACCCTGACCATCGGCCAGCCACAGGTGGTGGATGTCCTTTGTCTGAATCACCAGGCTGGATTGGCCTGGACGGAATGCCCCGATTGCAGGCATATGCTGGCCGACGCGGCCGCCGTCGAGCGCCGCTCGGAACACCCGTTGGCCCGGGCAGTGGTGCAAACAGCCGAGGATCTGGGCCTGGCCCACGCCTTGCCAGCAGCGGAAGCTGTGGAGGCTCTGATTGGCCGTGGTGTGCGGGGCCAGGTGGATGGCCACAGCATCACAGTCGGTACCCATACTTGCATCCACGAGAGCGACCCGGACTTGATCGAGAGCCCCCTGTGCGATGCCGTCCATGCGGCCCAGGACGCAGGCCAGACGGCGATGGTCGTCCGTGACGACTGTTGTGGCGTTCGCGGCTATATTGCTGTGGCCGATACGGTACGGCCTGGGGTGCCGGAAGTGATGGCTGCCCTGGACAAGGTGGGCATCGAACACACGGTTATGCTTACTGGCGACAACCTAGCCACGGCGCAGGCTGTAGCCTCTGCGGCGGGGGTAGACGATGTGCAAGCTGAGCTGTTGCCCGAGCAGAAGGTGGCAGCCATCGAGGCCCTGTTGGACGAGTACGAGGCCGTGGCCATGGTGGGCGACGGTGTCAACGACGCTCCGGCCTTGGCGCGAGCGACGGTGGGCATCGCCATGGGCGCCGCCGGCAGCGACACCGCACTGGAGACTGCTGACGTGGCCCTCATGGCCGACGATTTGGGCAAGCTACCCTTTGCCGTCAGACTCAGCCGGCGAGCGCGGACTATCATCCTGCAGAACATTGCCCTATCGCTGGGAATCAAGGCGGTCTTTTTCACACGCGCCCTATCTGGTGCGGCATCACTGTGGATGGCTGTCTTTGCAGATGTAGGCGCCTCGCTCATTGTCACCCTCAATGGAATGCGGCTGCTACGACGGCGGGAGTAGGCCACGCCAGGGCAAAGCTAGTCAGTTTTCGACGCTGCCCCCCTTCGCCCGTGACATTGCTTGAACTTTCTGCCACTCCCACAAGGGCAAGGATCGCTGGGCTTTGCGTCAGCAAACGCCTGTGCCCGCTCAAGATCCCGGGTGCTGTACCATTGCATGATCTCAGCAGGCGCCCGGTTCTGCCGTAAAAGTCCGGTCATCATTCGCATCGGCTGATCGACGTGATGGAAGAACAGCTTGTAGCCTGCACACAGGTAGTTCAATCCCGTTTCGCCGTCGGGAGTCTTGATGAACCGGTTGCGGGGACAGCCTCCGTGACATGCAAAGCGCACCTTACATTCACGGCAGTACGTGGGCAGCGTATCCCGCTTGTCCATCCCGAATTTTCGCTGCTGGTCTGAGGCCACCAGGTCGATCATGTGCGTCTCCTGGATGCTGCCCAGCAGGAAATCCGGCTCCACAAAGTGATCGCACGAGTAGAGGTCGCCGTTGTGCTCCAGGGCCAGTGCATTGCCGCAGGTGGGCGCAAAGATACACAGGGCGTGCTGCCCCACGTAACTGCCGAGCGTGACGTCAAAAATCTGAACGTAGACCTTCGCCACATCCCGTCGCACCCATTCTTCAAAGACGCTGACCAAGAAACTGCCGTACTGCTTGGGCTTGACTGAGCGGTGGGTGACCATGTGGCCGTCCTGCGTATAGAGAGGACGCCCGCCCCCCGGTCTCTCGCTCCAACCCTGGTTGGCCTGCGGTAGCATGTCCGGGGTGGCCCGTTCAATGATGGGTATGAACTGGACAAACTCGGCCTCCAACTCGTCCCGGAAGAAGCGATAGACCTCTACGGGGTGGTCAGCGTTGGCAGCATGGCCCGTGCAAGGACTGTTGAACTCTACCTCGTGCTTTCGCAGGATCTCCCAGCCGCGCATCACCTGATCAAAGCTGCCCTTCCCGCCCTTGTTGACCCGGTAGGCATTGTGCAACTCTCTAGGCCCATCCACACTGAGGCCGATAAGAAAACCGTGCTCCTTGAAAAAAGCGCCCCACTCATCGTCCAGCTTTGTACCGTTGGTCTGCATGGAATAGCCGACGTTCTGCCCTGGTTTCCTGTACTGCTCTACAAAAGCCACCGAGCGCTTGAAAAACTCCAGGCCCATCAGCGTAGGCTCTCCACCTTGCCAGGCCACAGTAATCTCTGGCATACGGTGCGATTCGAGCAACTGCTTGATGTAAGTCTCTAGCACCTCGTCCGCCATGCGGAAGCGGCTG
>JAUVRU010000451.1 GCA_030597485.1 Anaerolineae bacterium | reverse complement strand
GTGCACGGGGAAGGGGCCATCGGCTCGGCCTGCGCCGAAGATGCGCGCGTGCCCTTCCGGCTTCATGATGAAGGCATGTTTGGCGTCAGGCGGCCAGCCGCCGTCGGGCACATCGCCTTCCCACTTCTCGCCGGTCCAGCGCACAACGAAACGGGCAGGGTCGAAAGGCCGCCCCTGGGCATCACACGAAGCCCGGTTATATATGATGCGGCGATTCACCGGCCACGCCCAGGCCCAATTGGCGTAGAGCCCGATACCGGCCGGGTGCGTGTCTGCGTTGTCGCGGCGGGCCATCATGTTGCCGTCCTCGTTGTAGCTGCCCGAGTAGAGCCAGTTGCCGGAGGCCGTGCTGCCGTCGTCGCGCAATTGGGTGAAGTTCTTCACCAGGTTGCCGGCCGGCACGATGACGTTGCCGTCGGCATCCTTCACGTCACTCACGGCCCAGCCATTGATCTCCTTGGCCACCTGGTGCGGGTCCACTTCACCAGGGCCATAGTCCCAGGCCAGTTTGAGAATAGGGTCTGGGTTCGGCCCGGGGTCGGCCTCGTAGAGAGAGCGCAGGCGAATCATCAGGTCATTGACAATCCATGAGTCGGCCCTGGCTTCGCCCGGAGGGTCTACCGCTTTCCAGCGCCATTGCCCCCAGCGACCGGAGTTGGTGATACTGCCTTCTTTCTCGACAGAAGCCGCCACTGGCAAGGAAAACACCTCAGTCTTGATGTTGGTCGGGTCCACGCCAGGCCGCTGCCAGAAACTGGAAGTCTCGGTGTCCCATAGATTCACGGCCACCATCCAGTCCAGGTTTTCCATGGCCTTGCGGTTCATGTTGGCATTGGCGCCACCCACAGCCGGGTTCTGTCCCCAGGCGAAGAATCCGTTTATCTGGCCGGCGTACATCGCCTCAAAGAGAGATAGCCACGAGTAGTTGGCGTTGTCGGCCAGTTTTCCCAACCATTGGTAGCCAAACTCGTTCTCCGGTGTGGCATTGTCACCGTACATCCATTTGAGTAGGCTAACAGCGTATTTCGGGTAATGCTGCCACCAATTGGCGCTCTTGGGATCATTAGACCCGGGAGTGTAGGCAGTCAGATAAGCGTCCAGTGTCTCATCCTTGGCCCGAGGTGGTTTGAGATAGCCCGGCAGGATGTGGAAGAGCAGACAGTGGTCTGTGGAACCTTGCACATTGCTCTCACCGCGCAGGGCATTGATGCCGCCACCTGCTCGCCCGACGTTCCCCAGCAGCAGCTGGATGATAGCCGCCGCCCGGATGTTCTGCGTGCCGTATGTGTGCTGTGTCCACCCCATCGCATACATCATGGTGGCCACCTTGTCCGGCGCGCCAGTAGCAGCAAAGGCCTGGTAGATCTTGAGCAGGTCATCCTTGGGGGTACCAGTGATCTGCGACACGGTGTCCGGGTCATAGCGGGCGTACTGCTGCTTGAGCAACTGGAAGACACCATTCGGGTCCTGCAGACTGGGGTCTTCCAAGGGGATACCGTCGCTGTCGGTCTGGTAGGTCCAGGTGGACTTGTCATACTTGCGCCCGGCAGCATCGTATCCGCTGAACAGCCCCTCATCAAACCCGAAATCGGGGTTGACGAGGAACGGGGCGTTGGTGTGCTCGACAACGTACTCCTCGTGATAGAGTTCGTTATCCAGGATGTACTTGATGAGCCCCCCCAGGAAGGCGATATCAGCCCCTGATCGGATAGGGGCATAAATGTCGGCCTTGGCCGACGTACGGGTAAAGCGGGGATCGACGCTGATCAAGGTGGCCCCATTTTCCATAGCCTTCGTCACCCACTTGAACGAGATGGGATGATTCTCGGCTGCATTGGAGCCCATGATCAAGATGACGTCACTGTTCTTGAGGTCGATCCAGTGATTCGTCATCGCTCCTCTACCGAACGACTCTGCCAGAGCCGCAACAGTGGCGGAGTGTCAAATGCGCGCCTGGTGTTCGATGTACACCAGGCCCATCGCTCTCAATGCCTTGACCAGTAGACTGCATTCCTCATTGTCGAGCGCGGCGCTGCCTACAGAGGCTATGGCCTCAGTTCGGCGCACCAGTTTTCCGTCCGCATCGGTCTCGATCCAGTTGGTGTCCCGGGTCTGCTTGACGCGTTTGGCAATCTCGTCCATCGCCCCGTCCCACTCCACCTCTTTCCATTCGGTGGCACCGGAAGCCCGGTACATTGGTTTGGTGATCCGCCGATCGCTGTTGGCCAGTTGGGCAAGCGTGCTACCCTTGCTGCATAGCGAACCCAGGTTGATCGGATGATCAGGATCGCCCTCAATGTTGACCACCTTGCCGTCGGCCGTGCCCACGATCATGCCACAGCCCACCGCACAATAGGGACAGATGGTGGCCGTTTCCTCGGTCCATGTGATTTTCGACGATTGAGGAGCGGCTGCGGCAGGCACCGGGTATACGGACGTAGCCAGCGCCGCCGAGGTCACTCCTCCCAGCTTAAGAAATTGCCTTCTGGACAGATCCATCGCCGGAACTCCCTCCTTTGGTTCTCATCTTCCTCTTGATTCTCACAGATCAGGCATTCACAAACCAGTGCGAGGATACTGAAATCGATTCGTGCGTCCTACGTACTCCGCGATTATGCAGATTGCCTCAACAACGACTATGCACTTGGCCAGATGTCGAGGGTCCCACGGTCAAGGCCGCCTCCGCGCCCAATCTCTCTCGCCGTCGGCGTCCCAGAACATGGTCAGCAACCACCAACAGCAAGAACCGCGAAGCCTGCCCCACAGGATACACTACTTCCTTGATTAAGCAAGTATAGCATTGCTTCCGTAACAGCGAAAGTGCAGAATGTCATATAAAGACTGTGACAAAAGTCACTTGACGACGAGATGACCTCTCGACAAAACGCCAGCCTGCACACCGGACACACTCGCCGCCCTGCAGCCACAGCCAGCGGAACTGTTTGAGGGCCAAGACGTGTCCGTGCCCAGTTGCCACCTTGCCAACTCACACCCGCGCTATGGTGGAGCCCTCCAACAAAAAAGAGGTTCTGGAACCGCCGACAAGCGGCGATCCCAAGACCCCATCATTTCGACAGAGGACACGCCTCTGGTCATGCCCTATCACGTGTAGCGGCGTTCCTCAGAATAGCCACACGCGGGACACCACAACACCCCG
>JAUVRU010000215.1 GCA_030597485.1 Anaerolineae bacterium | reverse complement strand
GAAAGAAAGGAGGCGATCCAAGCCCAGTCTGCTGGTGGGCTTGGGTTGTTGTGCATTTAGCATGTTTTCCTCCAGGCTGGAAGTCACTAACCTGAGCCTCCTCCGCGGTGAATATTGTGTGGGTTCGTAGGCCCCGGAGCAACTCGGCGGAGAAATCGAGAAGGGATTCGATGACGATGTCAGCTTGGTTTATCACGTTCTCGGGTGGGCGGATGTGGGTGTTGGGCACCGCGATGACCTTCACCCCGGCAGCGCAGCCGGCCAGGATGCCGTTGGCTGAGTCCTCAAGAACGGCGGTTTGGGCCACCGGCACCTGCAGCCGGCGGGTGATTTCCAGATAGATGTCCGGAGCCGGCTTTCCCCGGTTCACGTCGTCGCCGGACACAATCTCGGAGAAGTCTTTCCGCCATTCGGTGGCGTCCATGGTCGCCTGGATGAGACGTGGGTGAGAGCCGGAGGCCAGGCCCAACGTGTATCGGTTTGCCAGCAAGCTGATCACCTCCGTGGCTCCCGGCATGAGCGGGAGGTTCTCCCGGTAACGGGCCTCCATGCGAGAGATGATCTCTTCGATGGCCTGGTCCGCCGTGAGTCGGTTGTCTAACCGGCTTGCCATGTACCTGGCCCATTCCGTCGTGCTCACGCCCATGGTGTGTTCCTGATCCTCGTCGGTCCATTCCAATCCGTAAGGGTGGAACAGCTCGGCTCGTGCCTGATGCCACACCGGCTCCGAGTCGATGAGGAGACCATCCATGTCGAAGACTACGCAGGTGATCATTTCTGATGGCTGGATTGATAGTATAGCATAGTTGCCCGGATTCTTGAAGCGAGTCGATGCGAAAAAGGTACAGGACCTCCGGATCCAGAAGTCCTGTACCTTCTCTGTGACGCCCCAGGAGGGACTCGAACCCCCAACCTACTGATTCGAAGTCAGGCGCTCTCTCCAATTGAGCTACTGGGGCATAGGCCTGCAACCAATGGTACTGAAAAGCGGAGGCCCTGTCAAATGAGATCAGCCTCGCACGCGGGCCAGCAGTGCCTGGCAATCGCCGAGCGACACCGATTTTGGGTTGTTGGCGATTGACGGCAAACGCGTGGCTTCCTGGGCCATTACTTGCCAGTCAAAGTCACTCAGGGGCATATCCAGCTCACTCAACGTGATAGGCAGCCCCAGATAACCCACAAACTGGCCCAGCCTCTCGATAAGCGCCTCATCCCCCGCGTCCGGCGTCAAGCCGAGGGCACTGTTCAGTCGTTTGCGTCGTGGGGCGGGAATGGCGGGCAGGTTGAAGCGCATCACCCATGGCAGTAGCATGGCCTTGGCTAACCCATGATGAAAGTGAAGATGGGCGGTCAGTGGCGCGGACAGGGCTTGAATCAGTCCCTGGCCGGTTTGATCCATAGCCATGCCGCCCCACAGAGCGGCCAACATCATAGCTTGCCGGGCGGTGGCGTCGCCGCCGTCGCTCACGACCCTGGGCAGGTACGTCCAGGCCATTTGCAGGGCGGTGATCGCCAGCTGGTCCGTGAAAGGGTTGGTCTGTCGGCCTGTGTAAGATTCCAAAGCGTGAACGAAGGCGCTCACGCCGGTGGCGGCGGTCATTGAGCGGGGCAACGAGCGGGTCAATTCCGGATCGAGCAGGGCAGTGCGGGCGTACATCAGCGGACTGGATACTGTCTGGTTAAAGGGGATGTCAGAGTCCACGATCACCGCTGCCCGGGTTACCTCGCTGCCAGTGCCAGCCGTGGTGGGTATCGTTATCAGGGGGCAGCCCGGTCGCTCGATTGATCGGCTATCGCGCAGATACTCAGCGCAAGTGCCGCCGTTGGTTAGCAGCATGGCGATGGCCTTGGCCACGTCAATCACGCTGCCGCCGCCCAGAGCGATGACTGCCTGCACGCCTTGTTCCCGGGCCAGCGCCAGCCCGGCCGCCACCTCACTGACCGAGGGGGTGCTGCCCACGTTGATGAAGCGGGAGAACATGTATCCTGCTTCCTCTAGGCCGAGGCAAATACGTTGTCCCCATTCCAGCTGCGCCAGGATAGGGTCACTCACCAGCAGCAACCGGGTTGCACTCAGTGCATCCAGTTCAGCATTCAGGCTCTCGCCTGCCGGTTGGCCAAAGATTATCTTGGTGGGCGAGTAAAAGGTGAAAGTCACGGGGTACTCCGATGCGACCTCACCCGGTCAGGGTGAGGAAAGGAATCGTGTCGTGGGAGGGCGCTATGTCAGGGAGGGCCGGATTGATGCCGTGGCTGCCGACCGAGCGCGCCATCCCACAATCAGTCGTAGGGTGCTATTCCCGCGCATAGATCTGGAGCATAGCGATCAGTATCTCGTTCGTGAAGTGGTTGATCTGTTGATAGGTGCCGACCAGGTCGATGTTTATGTTCTGCCCCCCTGTCTTGGACATCTTGGTGACGCCATCCACCAGGAAGTCGTGGAAATAGAGAAATGCGCTGGCAGCTTCGGTGACGGTCAGCCTGTTCACCAGGGACTGTTCGCCGAAAGTGCGGCCGAGAGAGCGGGCCTGATCGAGGATGGTGGCGCGATGAGATGGTTGGGTCAGGTATTGGATGACCAATGCAAGCAGCTTACGCCCCAAATCTCGATGCTGAGCTCTGGCTGTCTCGTCCATGCGCTGGTACCATTCCTGATTGCTGAGCTTGCCCCCGCTCACTTCCAGACGGCTGCGCCCCAAGGGACTCTGTACCAGCAATTGGATGCCTGATGGTTCCAACAGCTCTGGCTCCAGCAACGCCCGCACATCGGTCTCGGCAAAGCGGCGGTGACCGCCGGGCGTGCGTACGGTGTGGATTTTGCCGGCATCAGCCCACTGACGCAGTGTAGATGGGTGAACGCCGAGCATCCGACTGGCTTCCTGCAAAGAAAGCCATTTCACGTCGGGCGGAAGACTCAACTTTCTACGAGGCACGGTTTCACCTCCTCTGCTACAGAACCATCAATCTTCAGTCAACGTTGCCGCCCTGCGTTTGCCAGATAGTCTTTCTTGCCGATAGCAGCGCTTTCCGGCACGCGCCAGGGTTAGATCACGGTAATTGTACATTGATTTCATCATATTCGCAACCAGTGAGAAATGCACGAATATTGTTGAACTACTGCCACATGTGGTATAATGGCGCCTGCCCTCAGGGCAGCCAGTTCCCGCACCATTCGCACACCGGAGGCAGAACGGTATGTCACGCAGACAGTGGGCGCTTGTCGCTGTGCTTGTTCTGATCAACTACGTAGTCTTCGTCTTATTGGTCGCCGTGGTCTTCGGCAATCGGGCCAGAGTAACCCGGCCCACTCGTACGCCGATGCCGACCTTCTCTCCGATGCCGTCCCCCACGCCGCTGGTATTGGTGCCCACCAGCACACCATCGCCGATGGCCAGCGCTACCCTCACCCTTACCGAGGAGACAGCGCCAGTCGGTACAGACGTGGCGCCGCCAAGTCTCGGGACGCCCGTACCCATCAAGGCGCCGTCTGAGACGTCCCCATCCGCCTCGCCCACCAGCGATTCCGGTGGTCCTTCAGTGACGGTGGACGTGAGTCTCAACGTGCGTGCCGGGCCTGGCACCAACTATGAACGGGTCGGATCATTGGCTCCTGGCTCCACCGCGGACATTGTCGGGCGGAATGCCGATAGCTCATGGTGGCAGATTGTGTACCCGGGCCTGCCCGGCGACAAGGGGTGGATTTCGGCCAGCTACGGCACCGCTCGCCACACCACCGGCGTGCCCGTGGTTGAGGCACCACCGGCCCCAACCGTGGCGCCAGCGTCCCCAGCACCGCCGCCCGCCACCGAGAAACCGGAGTGGCAGTATGAGCCAACGGGGTTTGAGGGCCAATGGAATGCCGGCTTGGCCCAGATTCGCGGTCATGTACAAGATGGCAACGGCGACCCTGTTAATGGTGTGTTCATACAGGCCAAATGCGGCGGGACCGTGCTGGCGTCAAACCCCACGGGGATAAACCTATATGCGCCGGGTGAGCCATATGAGGCGGGCGCATATGACATCATTCTCAGCAGTCCGTTGAGCCCGGAGTCGATGTGCAACTGGGAGGTACGAGTTGTCGATGCCGCCAATTTCGAGGAGGCTCAGAACCCGGGCGCGCCGTCGCTTTCTGACAGTGGCTACTGTGATCTGGAATGGGAAGTCGCATCCATTTGTTTCACCCGCTGGCGGAAGAACTGGTGAATCAGATGAGAATCGAGCGGGTTGAGCTGCACCATGTTGAGATGGAGCTGGTGCACCCGTTCGAGACCAGTTTCGGCCGCCAGGCGACACGGTGCTGCATCCTGGTATCTATCCACGCCGGCGGTCTGACTGGCTGGGGCGAATGCACGGCCGATTCCGGTCCATGGTATTCTTATGAGACGATCGAAACCGGGTGGCACATCTTGCGGGATTTTCTTATCCCCACGGTGTTGGGACAGGAAGTTGAGACACCTGATGAGGTGGTGGAGCGTTTCAGCAGCGTGCGTGGCCACCCCATGGCTCGCGCGGGACTGGAGAATGCGATCTGGGACGTGTGGGCCCAGGCACAGGGCAGACCACTATACCGTGCACTGGGGGGACAGCGGGACCGAGTTGCCGTAGGCGTGAGTGTTGGTATTGAGCCGACACTGGATGAGCTGCTGGACCAGGTGGCGCGATACGTTGACTTGGGGTACGCGCGTGTCAAGCTGAAGATCAAACCGGGTTGGGATGTGCAGGTCGTGCGCGCCGTCCGCGAACGCTGGCCTGATCTGGCGCTGCAGGTGGATGGGAACTCTGCCTATGCGTTGGCTGATATTGCCACTTTGGAGGCTTTGGACCAGTTCCACCTGTTGCTCATCGAACAACCGCTCCATCACGATGACATCGTCGATCACGCGCAGCTGCAGGCGCAGCTGTGCACGCGCGTTTGTCTGGACGAGAGCATCCATTCGCCAGAACACGCCCGGTGGGCGCTGGACATTGGTGCCTGCCGGGTTATCAATATCAAGGTGGGGCGCGTCGGGGGGCTGACCGCAGCCAAACGCATTCACGATCTGTGCTCAGAGCGGGGCGTGCCTGTT
>JAUVRU010000376.1 GCA_030597485.1 Anaerolineae bacterium | reverse complement strand
GCTACGGAACCGGGCGGAAGCAGCTCGCCCGGCCTGTCATGCATTCTCGTCGTGTCGTCCCCGGTCCTCTACTCTACCGTTGATCTGCGTCCTGTTGGAACTATGTGACCCAAGTGCCACGTGGCTAGCTTGTTATAGATGCTTAGTATGTAGGGCAAGATCCATGACACTCCGTTTCACTGAGGCAAAGCTGGTGTGGCACAGCCTCCGGCGCGGCGCAGCTGGCCATGATCACCGAAGGCGCCCAGCCAGAGGAGGTGGGTGCCGCCCAGGCGGCTCTGGCCTCGGCCCAGGCCGCGCTGGGGAAGGTGCTGGAGGGTCCTGACGAGGACAAGATCGCCATAGCCGCTGCCGATCTGCGCCGGAACAGGACCACCGCCGTCTTCATTGAGCCCCAGTCGATAGATGGGGTGGCGCGAAATGTCGGTGGCACGGAATGAGGCCCGAGATGGTAGGGGAGGTAAGCAAGATGCAGTTACTGAGCGTGATTGGGTGCAGGTTGGCCCTGCGGGCGCTGGCGACGGCGTTGCTGCTGACCCTGTTGGGGGTGGTAGGGGTAGCGTTCGCTCCCAGTGCAGCTGCCCAAGGCGGTAGTGGCTCCGACCTGACCAGCACCATCATCTTCCAGACGGTCAGTGGCGGTCCTATCTACGCAGTCAATGCGGATACCCTGGCGGGCACAGGTGCCAATGACCTGCGCTACCTGACGACGGGCGTGGATCCGGCCCTGTCGCCCGATGGCGAGTGGGTAGCCTTCACCCGCTGGGATGACACCCAGCACGGTGCGTTGGGCAGCCTGTGGGTGATCAACGTGAACGGCAGCGGTGAGCGGGTGGTCCTGGGCGAAATGCACCAACCCAAGGCACCGGTCTGGTCCCCGGATGGCACCCAGATTGTGGTCGGCATGCAACAGGGCGGGCGGCTGCAACCAGAGCACAAGTGCAGCAAGAATCTGCCCTCTGAACCCCTGTTGGCGGATGAAGACGGCGACTACATCCGGGTGGTGGTTGAGATTGATGGTGACGACGTCGAGATCAGATTCTGCTACACACTGCTACCCCATCCCTTCTGGGGCCTGCGGATGGTGGATGTGGCCACAGGGGCGTTTGAGGATCTGCCTCGCGATCGCTTCTCCTACGCTCCGGCATGGGACCCGGCCAATGCCTGGCGTCTGGTCTACGATGGGGATATGGGACTGGTGAACCTGGATCTCAATGAGGGCACGACCTGGGCCTTGACGGAGGACGTGCACGACCATGCGCCGGTCTTCTCGCCCGACGGGAGCAAGATTGCCGTCAGCTACTGGCAGCACGATCACTGGGAGGTCCACGTGATGAACGCTGATGGCGGTGGGCGTGTTCGGTTGACTGAGACATCACTGCGCGCCATCGTGGATCAGCAGATTAGTGGGGAGGAGCCACGGTCGTGGAACAATGTGGCCCCGGCCTGGTCACCGGATGGGTCGCAGATCGTCTTTCTCACCGATCGCACCGGTCAGTGGGAGATCTGGGTGATGCCTGCCGATGGCAGCGATCAGCGGCCGCTGTTCCCTGGGGGGCTGCCGGAAGGGCTGGTGCTCCAATACAACGGTGTGGACGAGCGGGTGCTGTCGTGGCAGTAAGACCTGATCGTTCGCTTCCGGAAGATGGTCTCAGGCAGTTGGTCTGTAGTGGATGATTTCATGAACTCTGACAAGGAAAGGAAACTCATCATGAACACGAACACTTCGGCTTCGCTCAGCAGGAGGAATTGGAAGGTTGTTGGCCTGCTGGCGCTTGTAGTTTTTCTGCTCAGCGGTTGTCGTTTTGGGGTGATTCAAGGCTCAGGCAATGTGGTCACCGAAGACCGGGACGTGAGTGGTTTTGACGGCGTCGCCCTGTCGGGCTTCGGACGGGTGATTGTCACCCAGGGTGACGAGGAATCGCTGACAGTCGAGACCGACGACAACCTGATGCGGTATGTCGAGACCGAAGTCAGGGATGGGACGCTTGAACTGGGCTTCACCGACGACGCGAGATACAAGATCCCCGATCCCAGCTCACCGATCATCTTTCACTTGAGCCTGATAGACCTGAACGCACTCGACTTGTCGGGCGCAGGCTCATTTCAAATCGATGAGTTGGACGCAGATCGCCTGGTGATCACCCTTAGCGGGGCGGGCGACCTGAGGATTGATTCGCTGACCGCCACCGACTTGGTGGTCACGACCAGCGGTGCCGGCAACGTCGAGTTGGCCGGAGCGGTGGAGACGCAGACGATTGATCTGAGTGGGTTGGGCAACTACAACGCCAGAGACCTGGAAAGTCGGACGGCAACGGTGAGCATCAGCGGCGCCGGCAATGCCGGGGTCTGGGTGCGCGACACGCTGGACGTGACGATCAGCGGGGCGGGGGGCGTCGACTACTTGGGCAGCCCCGAAGTGACCAAGAACATCACCGGCGTCGGCAAGGTAACCGGCCGCGGCGACAAGTGAAGCGGTCAGGCGGAGGGATGGCCGAAAGTGTGGCGATGGCCGAGCCCTGCCCCTTGGTATCGTCGTTACTTTTCAATCTGTGCGGCCCAGTGTATTATAGGCGATTGGCACTGTAGGGCCAGATGGATGACAGTCCGTTTCACTGAGGCAAGTTTGGTGTTGCCTGGCCTCCCGCGCGACGCACATCTGAGGGAGGTTCGAACTCTGCGAGAAGTGTTCCTGTTGAGTTGACATAATGGCTGCTCCCGGGGGAAGTGTGATGGCGACAGGTGAAACCACGTCAAATGGCGACAGCGTCCCGTTGTGGAAACTGCTGTTTGGCATTGTGGACAGGCCTCGGTCCACGTTCGAAGCAGTGCTAGCCAGGCGCGGTACGTGGCGGTGGCTGGCGCCACTGCTGATACTGCTGTTGTGCTTTGCCATCATGGTGGCCGTCCAGGCCCCGCACAACGTGGAGCTGGCCCAGCAGCAGGCGCAGCAGCGTCTGGACTCGATGCCCGCCGAACAGGCAGAAGCGGCCGCTGCCCAGATGGAAACCTTCATCTCGCTACCGTTCCTGCTGGCCACCGGCCTGGGCTTTGGGGCAATTCTCTTGCTGGTCATCATTGCGGTTCAGGCGGTGATTCTCTATTTTGGCACCCTGATAGTCGGTGGTGACGTGAACTTCGGCCCGATGTTCACCGTGAGTATCTGGAGCCGATTGCCGTACGCTGTCAGCTATCTGGCGCTGGCTGGCTACACGGTCATCGCCGGCCGGGCGGTGCGGTATCCGGGCCTGTCGACTCTGGTGGCTACCGGTGACCTGACGAAGGATTCCGGGAACCCTCTGGTGGCGGTGTTGGGTGCGATTGACCTGTTCTGGCTGTGGCATTTGTTCCTGGTAGTGGTAGGACTGTCAGTGATCGCCCGCTTCAGTCGTTCCAAGTCGGTGGGCTTGACCGTGGTCTATGCTGTGCTGTCGCTGGCTTTAATGGCCGTCCCCGCGCTGCTGATCGGCGGCCGGGGATAGGCGGTCAGCGGTCGGCGGTCGGCGGTCAGCAGTCGGCAGCCAGCTGACGGCACCGAAACTTCAGTTCTTGGACGACCGATTGGCGTTGTTGCGAACCGGGATCTGAT
>JAUVRU010000487.1 GCA_030597485.1 Anaerolineae bacterium | reverse complement strand
TATACCATCCCGGCATCTACACCGTCCCAGTGTCCAGGGAGGGAGAACACTTGTGCTATTGGTTTTCGATACCAGGTACCACAATCCGCCTAAACAGCCCTCAGCGAGGCTCTAAACGTCCTTACAGCCGCTGGGCGAGTTGCGATGACCGAGGGATGGGAAGAGTTCAGCAACTATGTGATAGAGGATTTCGAGGACGGGTCCAACCCTGAATGTTTCGGATTCCCAACCGCCTTCGGAAAACAGCCCCGCAGGTTGAAGAGTCCAGCATATTCAGCAGGCTGCTTGCTCCCATCCTTCGCTCATGCTAAAATCAGCCAACATGCCACCGAGGAGGCAGCCGGTCATGGAACATAGTCAATTGTCGCAGATGGTTACCTGGCTCGATCAGGCGCGCCAGAGTGACCGGGCCGCGATTGAGCAACTCCGTGAACAGGTCGAGAACCTGGCTGGATCACGTGACGAAACGGCCAAGTACAGCGTAGAATTGGAGTCTCAGTTGGCTTCACTACAAGCCGACGTCGAGAGGCTGTCCCACGTTGAAGGGTACTTCGAGAGATTTCGGGAGCAGGTAAACGCCCTGTTGGACAAGAGCGAGACGCAGCGACAGCAAGCATTGCGGGACAGCGACCAGGTACGCCAGGCTGAGATAGACAACGTCACCAAGGTGATAGCTGAAGTCCGGAAAGAGACGGAGAAGACTCGTCGCTATGATGAGGAATTGGCCGCCCGGCGCGCTGACATACGACGCGTGTCAGACGACATCATTCGCCTGAAACAGCAGTGGGAGGAATCCGACAAAGAGAGACGCGAATGGATGAGATCCGCTGCCTTCCAGGAGGAACAACGCCGCCAGGATACTAAACGGGTGGCAGACCTGCAGTCTCAGGTTGCTGACCTGCTGCCCCGGATGGAATCAGTCCTGGCCCGGGTTCAGTTTGCCGAACAACTCACCACCCGCTTCAGCGAACTGAAGGCTGGCTTCGACGAGCTGCGCCAACAGCAGAACAGAGACCTGGAACAGAGACAGTTTGTCGAGGCACAACACGAGCGTAGCATGAAGAGCTGGAGCGAGGAGATAGGCCTGTTCCACCAGCGTATGGATGACTATGATAATCGCATGGAGCAATATGCGGAATACCACCAAGTCATCAAGCGGGCCACAGACAACCTGCAGAAATTTCAGGAGCAGATTGAGCGGCAGCAACACGAAGTGAGCGAGCTCCAGCGATTGGCACAGATCCATCAGAGAACACAATTCGAGGAATGGCAAACACAAGAGGAGCAACGTTGGCAGAAGCATATTGCTGACTGGGACCGCCAGTGGAATGACTACGATAAGACCCTCACCGACCTGAGCGCGCGCATTGTTGCCCTTGAGAAAGGTTCCTCCGCCGGCGACAGGCGACTGCAGCTTCTGCTGCAGATTTCCGAAGAGGACGCTCAGCTGCGTGCGATGGCCGCCAGCGACTGGCAGACACGCTTCGAGCAGGTTATGGAAGAAGAGGACTAAGCGTGCGTGTCATCGGAACGGCCGGTCACGTTGATCACGGCAAATCGACCCTCGTCAGAGCGCTCACGGGCATTGATCCCGATCGTCTGAAGGAAGAGAAAGAACGCGAGATGACGATCGATCTGGGCTTTGCCTGGCTCACGCTCCCGTCGGGAGAGCAGGTGGGCGTGGTGGACGTCCCGGACACCAGGACTTCATCAAGAATATGCTGGCCGGCGTGGCAGGGATCGATGCTGCCTTGCTGATCATCGCTGCCGACGAGGGCGTGATGCCCCAGACGCGCGAGCACCTGGCCATACTGGACCTGCTCAAGGCATCGGGCGGCGTCATTGTCCTCACCAAGATCGATTTGGCTGAAAGTCAGGAGTGGATCGAGCTGGTTCAGGCCGATGTGATGGAAACTGTGCAAAACACGGTCCTCGGTGATGCGCCCATCGTGCGTGTCTCGGCCGTCACTGGCGAGGGACTGGATCAGCTGCGAGAGAGCCTTGATGAGGTGCTTGCCCAGGTACCGCCGCGTTCTGACCAGGGGCGGCCTCGCCTTCCGATTGACCGGGTGTTCACCGTGGCTGGTTTCGGCACCGTGGTGACCGGCACCCTCGGAGGGGGGAGCCTGCGGGAAGGTCAGGAGGTGGAGATATCGCCGGTTGGCCTCAAAGCCCGCATTCGCGGTTTGCAGACCCACAAACGCAAGATCGAGCAGGCGTTGCCTGGCAGCCGGGTGGCCATCAATCTGACGGGGGTAGGCACGGAGGACATTGCACGGGGGAATGTGGTCACGTTGCCGGGCTGGCTTGAACCAACCCGACTGGCAGACGTGCGCCTGGATTACCTGGCGGACGCGCCCAGGGACCTCCGTCACAACCAGGAGGTGGAGTTCTTCAGCGGCTCTGCCGAGGTGATGGCGCGCGTGCGACTGCTTGGCGTGCGCAGCCTGGCACCCGGACAGCAGGGCTGGGTCCAGCTGCGCTTGATGCAGCCTGTTCCCCTGGTGAAGGGGGACCGTTTCATCATTCGCCAGCCCTCCCCATCCGTGACCGTCGGCGGCGGCACGATCGTGGACCCGCTTCCCCGGCGTCGACACCGTCGCTTCCGACCGGAGGTGATTCAGCGACTCGAGACGCTAGCTCACGGTACTGCCACCGACTGGCTGACCGAGGCCCTCGACCGCCGCGGCCCTATGGCTGCCCGGGACCTCATCGCCGAAGTGGGCTTGGCGGCCGAAATCGCCACTGAGACCCTGGCTCAGATGATGCGGGACGGGCTCGTGTTGTACCTGTTGCCTGGAGAGGGCCAGACGAGCAACGCCCTCCCCCCCTTGGCCTCCAGCCCACGATACGTGGCTTCCCCTGCTGGCTGGAGTGGCCTGCTAGGTCGTATCTTGGGTGAGGTGAATGCCTTTCATCAGGCCAATCCCCT
>JAUVRU010000228.1 GCA_030597485.1 Anaerolineae bacterium | reverse complement strand
TCGCCCAGGGGCAGGTGTGGCGCCTGCTGACCTCCATGTTCCTACATATCGGGGTGATGCACCTTGTCTTCAACAGCTATGCGCTGTTCATCTTAGGCGTGGAAGTGGAGCGACTGTATGGCAGCGCCCGCTTCCTGGCGATCTACCTGCTGGCCGGCTTGTGGGGATCGTTGGTGAGTTTTGCCCTGGGCCCCAGCCTTTCAGCCGGCGCTTCAGGGGCGATTTTCGGTCTGTTGGGCGCTACGGCGGCCTTCTTCGACCGTCACCGGCGGGCGTTCGGCTCCTGGGGTCGCCAGCGCCTCATCAGCCTGCTGGGGATCGTCGGCCTGAACCTTTTCTTGGGCTTCACCGTGCCAGGCATTGACAATCTGGCCCATCTGGGCGGGTTGGTGAGTGGGGCGATTCTGGGATGGGTCCTGGCGCCTCAATACCGGGTGCATGGGGACGATCGGGGGAGACCGCACGTCGTTGACGTCTCCAGTCTGCTGGCTCGATGGTGGGCTGTGGCGTTGGCCGCCATCCTGCTGGCTGGGGGCATCGGCCTATCCGTGACAGTGCAGCGCCAATCAGCGCCTGTGCTGATCCACCGAGGGCAGATTGCCCTTGACCGTGACGACCCGGTGGCCGCCGAATCCCTCTTCCGCCAGGCAGTGGCCCGTGATTCGCGGTCGACCGAGGCGTTCTTCTACCTGGGCAACGCCCTCTCGGCCCAGGAGCGGCCGGTCGAGGCTGCCCCGGCCTACCAGACTGCCTTGAGCCTGCAGCCGGATCTGGCTGAGGCCCACTGGAACCTGGCACTGGCTTACATGGCTCTCAATCGACCTGCCGATGCTATCGCTGAGTTCGAAGCCTTCATCAGTCTCCGGCCGGCCTCACCCGGCGCCGACCAGGCACGCGCATTCATCGCCCAACTGGAGGCGGCCGATCGGTGACGTCCTTCCACCTGGCTGACTTCTATGATAATATACGGGCAAGGCATATGGCAGAGAAATGATGGGACATTTTCAACGAGCCAGGTCTTGCCCCTGTGGCCTGTGCCCAGAGTACGGGGACGACGAATGGAGAGAAAATGATGAGACAAGTCATTATCTACCCCGGAGAAGACGGCTTCTGGGTGGCTGAATGCCCTAGCCTTCCAGGCTGCATCACTCAAGGGGCAACAAGAGAGGACGCTGTTTCTAACATCAAGGAAGCGATCCAGGAGTACATTGCCGCGCTGGAGGAAGACGGCCTACCCACCCCAGAGGAACGTTTCCAAGCGCTGCTGGTCGCCGTATGAGCAAGTTGCCCCAGATTTCTGGTCGAGAATGTTCAAGGGCATTGGAGAAGGCAGGCTTCTACGTGAGGCGGCAAGCAGGAAGCCACATGATCCTACGCCGAGACGATCCTTTTGCTCAAGTTGTTGTGCCCAGCCACAGACGACTTGATCGGGGGACGCTGCGTGCGATCATCAGGCAGACAGGGCTCGGCGTAGATGAGTTTGTGAAGTTGCTATGACATCACCGCTCATCCAGTTTGGACTCTTGCGGATGCTGATCGGCAGCCACCACAAGTGGTCACAGCTTATCGCACCGGCAAGGTCGCAAAGTACTGGAAAGGTGAAATATGAGAGTCGTTTACGACCGTGAGACCGATATTCTGACCGTGATTCTGTCGGACGGGCCCGTTGTGGAGAGTGATGAAGAGAAACCAGGCACCATTCTGGATTATGATTCATCGGGTGATTTGGTGTCTTTGGAAATTCTCGACGCGTCACGCCGGGTCACGTCACCGACCAGGATCGAGTACCAAGTAACACCCACCGGGACATCGCCAATTGAGGCGCAGTGAAGTGAACTCTGGCTGAGAGAAATAGGAGGTAAGTGGCATGAGCGAACCCTCTTCGCGCCCCCCGGTATGCGCGGATGACCGCTGGTACCCTTCTTCCCCGGTTGACCTGCGCAGTGTAGTGACTGAGACCATCGAACAGGCCCCGGCCCTCGACCTGACAGGCCAAGTGGTGGGCTTGATCGTGCCCCACGCCGGCTATTTCTTCTCAGCCCACGTGGCCGGCGCTGGCTACCGGCAGGTGCGCGATGGCGGTTATGACACGGTGGTGTTGATCGGCCCCGATCATGCCGGCACTGCGTTGGGCGACCTGGCGCTCCCAGACTTCGACGCCTGGCGCACGCCATTGGGCGAAGTGCCTGTGGACTCGGAACTGGTGGCAGCCCTGGGAGAGCGGGTGGATCTGCGACGCGTGGCCCGCGACAGCGAGCACTCGCTGGAAGTGCAGCTTCCCTTCCTGCAGACAGTGCTCACCGATTTCACACTGCTGCCCATAATGATGGGCAGCCAATCGCCGGTTGCCTGCCGGGACCTGGGCCAGGCTGTCGCCGAAGTGGTGCGGGACCGGAAGGTGCTGCTGGTAGCCAGCACTGACCTGTCCCACTTCCACCCGGACGTTGCGGCCAGACAGCTGGACGAGGAAACCCTGCGTTATGTGCTGCGTTTCGACCCTGACGGTCTGGCCCAGGCATTGGCGGCCAATGAGGCCCATGCCTGTGGCGGCGGCCCGGTGGCCGCTGTCATGTTCGCCGCCCGGCAGCTAGGAGCCACCGAGGCCCACCTGGTGAAATACGCCACCTCCGGCGATGTGTGGAGCGACAAGAGCCAGGTGGTGGGGTACGCGGCGGTGGTGCTGGCCAAACCATAGGGCGTGGCGTTCGGACCACGAAGGGCCCGAAATGGGGGAGACCATTCATTGCGGCATTGCTTCGGTGTCGCTGGCTCTCTGCAGCACAGCGCGAGGGTATCTGCCTATGCCTGGTCCGGTCTCAAACAAAGGCCACAAGTTTGAACCTCTGTCCTATGCCGTGATCGGGGCTTGCATCGACATTCAGCGTCGGTTGGGCCTTCACTGTATGGAGGTGGATTACCGACCACACCTGGAACCGCGAGGTCTCCCTGTTTCGTGTTGATGGCCCATAGTCCTGCCACTGTCATGGTGAGCGAAGCGAAACATCTCGTTGATGCGAGACCTAGGCCCCTTGGGCAGGCCCAGGGCAGGCTCTTCGCTATCGCTCAGCGTGACACGAAAACGGACACGGCACTCCGATCGACACAATTGGAGGAGACTGCCCGAAAACGAGGATAACCACCTTCGTGTGTTTCGCGCTCTTTCGCGACCTTCGCGGTCCAGACGCCTCTTGACACAGTGACACGTTTGCTGTGACGTCCTTTCTGGAGCGCAGATTGGGTTTGTCCCAATCCATCAAGGATACATCATTGCCTGAGTACGCCGAAGTTGTCGTCAACCGCCCTATAGCCCGCCATCGAGTTATCCCCATTGCCGACCAGGCGCAAGCGGAAGAGACACCGGAAGTCAATCCGCTGGCCATCACCTTCAGCTACGCGGTTCCCGAGGAGCTGCGCGCGCAGGTGGCGCTGGGCCAGATGGTGGAGGTACCATTCCGCAGTGGCACGCTGCAGGCTGTGATCGTGGGGTTGGGTGACCATGCGCCTCCCCTCACAGACATACGTCCCCTATCCTCAATCCTGGAGACGACACCGGTCATCAGCCCTTCCCAACTGGAACTGGCCCATTGGCTGAGCATGCATTACCTGGCCCCCCTCAGCGAGTGCGTGTGGCCCTTTTTGCCGCCCGGCATCCGGCGGTTACCGCAGGTGGTGGTGGAAGCGGTGCCGGGCAAGAGCCCTCCCCGCGACATCGACGCCCGGCCTGCCGCTCTGTTTCATCACCTGCAGCGAAAAGGTGCCGTCCCCGTCAACGACCTGGAGGCGGACTCCCTGAAAGCGCTGAGCGACTTGCAACTGGTGCGCACGCGCCAGCGGCTGGCTCCCCCCCGCATTGGCCCCCAGATTGACCGCACCGTGGAACTCACCGCCACGGCCCAGGAAGTAGCGACAGCCCTGCCCACCCTGGGTCATGCCTCAAAGCAGGCCGACGTGTTGCTGTACCTGCAATCGCTCAGCGATCCGCTGCCGACCGTGGCTGACGTGTTGGCAGCCGTCGGGTGTGGGAGAAGCGTTCTGGGACGGCTGGCTGATCGTGGCTGGGTGAAGCTGTTCCCTCGACGGACCCTGGTTGCTTTGTGTGCCCCTCTATCGGACGAGGACATGGAAAGGGCGCAGGCCAGGCTAGACACCGCACCTGTCCAACAAGCAGCACTTGTCTGCTTGCGAGACCAACCGGGGCCAGTGGCAGCGGCCGGGATAGGCATCTCCACACCCGTGCTGGCAGCTCTGGAGAAGAAAGGCTATTGCTACCGCTGGACCGAGCCAGAGTCCATTACCCTGACCCTTGATCCCGACGAGGTGCTACCTGCTGTGCTGGCGCTGCGGGGTGCCACCGTGCACGCCGAGGTGCTTGACATGCTGGCTCGTGAGGAAGGGCGGGTCTGGGCAGGGTGGGTCTACGTGCAGACGGATGCCACCCTGGACACACTGAAGCATCTGGCCGCCGCTGACCTGGTTTCGTTTGACGAGCGCCGCCGGTGGCGTGACCCGTTGAGCGAGCGAACCTTCGTCCTGGAGGAACCACCCCGGCTGACGCCGGAACAGGAAGAGGCTTGGGAGACGATTGCCACCGCCATCTCCCAACCCACATCCGAGGGAAAGGCCTTCTTGCTCCACGGCGTTACCGGCTCGGGCAAGACGGAAGTCTACTTGCGGGCGATAGCGGAGGCATTACAGCGGGGGCAAGGAGCCATCGTCCTGGTCCCCGAAATCGCGCTGGCGGCCCAGACCATCAACCGGGTGGCTGTCCGCTTCCCCGACCAGGTGGCTGTGTGGCACAGCGACCTGTCCCTGGGCCAACGTTTCGACACGTGGCAACGGGTTCGAGACGGGGAGTTGCGGGTGGTGGTCGG
>JAUVRU010000060.1 GCA_030597485.1 Anaerolineae bacterium | reverse complement strand
TTCTGAAGACACAAAACCTGTTGGCCCAATCGCCGGGAAGCCCAACCGATTCTATGACACCGTCTGTCAGTTGACCCGTCGCCTGACAGATTGACAGCGGCAACCAGGCTGCATTTCAGATTCGTGGTTCACAAGTCGGCGGCAGGTATGCGGCCTGCCCTGCCACTGAGCGATGACGTGAGGCGAGCTTCCATTGGCCGCTACCCCTGATGTCAACCTACGAGAAATGGTGAATGAGACTGATCGTCAGGTAGACATAGACACCAGCGCTGGCCACCAGAACCACCAGCGCGTTGAGCCAGAATGCCGGCCAGTTGACCGACACCGACGACTGGCTCTCAGTCCAGGGACCACCCTGCCCGGCGGCCGCGTCCGCTGTCTCCTGTTCTCCCACCGGTTGGTACTGGCTCAGACTGTGGATCTGTGCCCAGGCTTCACGCTTGGATTTCTCATCGGCCGCGTTTTGGGTCGCCCCTCTGAATGCCTGAATGGCTCGGTCGCGCCGCTCCAACGCCAGGTAAGCCAGACCCAGGTTCACGTAGGCCGGTCCGTAGTGGCTGTCATGGGCAATGGCCTGGCGATAGCGGGCAATGGCATCTTCGTACTGATCATCGGCGTGATATGCCGCTCCTCGTTCAAAGTGGATATCCGCTGGCTGGCGTCGCCCCTCTGCGGAGACCGTCACCGGCTTCACGCTTAGAGGCTGACTGCCCCCACTGGCCGTTGCCTGTCCGCCGTCGGCAGGCGCCCGGGACAGGCCAACCAGGCCAACAATGGCGTTGAAGCCATCCAGGCCTGGCAGCGGCAGCAGGTTGAAGAAGGCCAGCGCCAAATTCACGTAGATCGGGTAGGTGGTGAATGCCGCCGCCCAAGCCACGATGCCAGGCTGAGCCGCCGGCTCAACAGTCACAGACCGCAGAATCTCAACCATGCCTCCCTGGCTGAACGCTGCCACCAGCATCGCTATCAGCAACGTCAGAGCCAGGCAAAACCCGGCCAGCAGAAGATTGGCCACAGCCCCGGCAATGCTTACCGTGAACAAGCCCAGATAGCGCCGCTTGAAAGCGCGTGGATCGACTCGCATCGGCCTGGCCCAGCCAAACCCAAAGAACACAACTGTCAGCAAGCCCAGCCAGAAGATGTGGCGCAGCGGATTGAGCGTGATTCGGCCTCGCTCAACCTGGGATACATCGCCCAGATAGTACGCCAGACAGGCGTGAGCCAGTTCGTGTGCAGTAAACCCGGCGATGAGGCCGGGAATGACAAGGAAGTTGGCCCAGCTGGGAACCAGCCAAGACAGATCGGGCATAGTCTTCCTTTCCTCCACTCGTCACGGTTAGGGCAAAGACCGCGGTCAGGCCGTGGGCCGGGCCTTGGTCCTCCCCTTTGACGCATTATACTCGGGCGTGGTCTGGACGTCAAAGCGGCTGTTGAGGTATCAGGATCACCGGCGCCAGCGGAATAGTATGTCCCTGACCGTCCTGGCGCAGCAATGGCTGCATTGTCGCCGGATTGTACATCTCGACATCCAGCCAATACTGGCCCGGGGGCAGCCCGGCCGGCAGATGGAGACGCATTGGATGCCGGATCGTGTCCCCGGCAGGCCAGTCTGGCGTATGCAGCAGACCGCCAACCGGCCATTCATCCTGTTGTGCAGCCAGATACACTTCCTCCTGCGAGCCTTGCCCCCGTTGCCCCCAGAGCTTGAGCGAGACAGCGTACGGCGGCGACTCGGCAACCGAGGGAGAGGTGACCTGCCAGCAAAGAACGACATCCAGATGTGTTCCTGCCGACGCCGTCGGCGGCACCTGCCACCCGAGCAGAGTGATGCCGGCATCCAGCGTCACCAGCGTGCCAGGCGAACACGATGGCTGCACCGGCGACACAAAGCCCTGAACCCGAGGGAATGACTGACCAGCGAATGATCGATCTTCAAAGGGCACCATATTGGCCGGCAGCCAGCGGCGAATGACACCGTCCGGATCAGTCACCGTGTCGTAGATGCGCAGCATCCACAAGCGAGGATGTGTCTGCACAACGCGCGACAGCGCGGCAGTGGTCTCCACCTCAGTGGTGGCGTAGAAATCGGAGTCAGGCCGACCCCACCCCAAATCAGGATCGCCATCAATGGTCCCTGTCAGCAGCAACAGCGGCTGATGCTGCTGGGTAACAGCCGGTTCCTGGTAGTCAATCAGCCGGATCTTGCCGGCGATGGGGTATGGGTAGTAATAAAGAAAGCCCGGGTAGGCATAACCGGCGTTTATGAGAATCGCGTCGCCAGGCTGCCAGCGTTGGGCGATGAAGCCCACGGCACCCCGCAGGTCGTCAGCAGCGTAGCGTGGATTGGTGTGAAACTGGTGGATGCTGAAGGCCGATCCGCCCAGCAGCGCCAATACCCCAGCCACCGCCAACAAACGCGCTCGACGAGCCAGCCAGACCAGCCCTGCGGCCACCAGGATGTAGAACGGAGGCGCATAGGTGAACAAGTAACGGACGTGGTAGAGCGGTGACAGCAACGAGGCCAGCTGTATCAGAACCAACGGACCGAAGACATAGGTGAACAGGAGCGCCGCCGGGTTCGGAGAGGACTGTGCCTTTGTGTCCGATGCTTGCCGATTGAGGATGCCGCTGGCACATCCTATCCCCACCAGGAAAAGGGCGCCAATGGCGACCAGCAGGGGCCACACCTGGGCCGGCTGCACCGACTGCCCCAGCGACAGAGCCGACCAGGCCTCAAGCGCCACCCGATGGATGGGCACCAGGCCTCGCCAGGGAGGGACCGGCGGGTTGGTAGCCTGCCGCCAGGCAATGGGCAACCAGGGCATGTACAGGGCCAGCACAGCCACCTGAGCCAGGAGCCAGACACGCAGCGTGGCCCATCGCCCTTGCCCGATCAAATGAGCGATCACAAACAGGTTCAGTGACAACAGGAGAAAGGCGAAGTAATACAGCACATACAATCCCGCCGCGGAGGCCAGAACGTAACCGACAATGGGAGCGAGGAGAAGACCGCCGTCCCCTGACGTGAAGGCACCGCGCCGCCTGAAGTCCACGATCGTGAGGATGTGCCACAGGGCCACCATCCCCAGGGCCGCCCCCAGCGTGTACATCCGCACCTCCTGCGAATACCACAAGTGATACGGGGAGACTGCCACCACCAGAGCAGCCCACAGGGCGACACGATTGCCCAGCAACCGGCGGGCGACGGCATAGCTGAGCGGGATGAGCAGCGTCCCGAAAACCAGGGAGAAGAACGCCAGGGCGAACTCAGTGTCGCCGGCACAACGCGCCCACAGGTGAAGAAACAGGTAGTAGCCGGGGGGATGAATGTCGCCAACTGTGTGAGAGATCAGTCCGGGGATGTCCAGGGACGCCAGGTAGGCACTTACAGTCTCATCATACCACAGACTCTGCTCCCCCAGACGGTACAAACGCAGCAGAAAACCGCCAATCACGACGAGAAGACAGGCGACTCGATGTTGCCAGGACCGAGTGTCCATGATCTCTCGATTGTACACCACCTACCACACCCTGACGAATCACGGCGTCTGGGGGTAGGTGTTCGGTTTCCAGGCAATAGAACGCCGATTTCGCGCTTCTGACAGACTTGACATTTCGGCGAAAATGATGTATTATGTAAAATAGGATGACAAGAGTCATAGGTTCACACGCGCGTGTGTGGACCACATGCCACTATTCCTCGAACCGAGGTGCCCGGTGCGGCCGGTGAATCCGCCGTCAGGGCGTGAAGGAGGCAGACAATGTCAAGCCAATTCATGCGAATCGTGGGGTTGCTGGTGGCCATCAGCATGGTCCTACTGCCAGCAAGCGTATCAGCAGCACCAAACCAGACTGGTGATGGTGAGACAGTGCATATCGTGCAGGCAGGTGAGACCCTGTGGGAGATCGCCACAAGTTACGGTGTCACCGTCGCCGCCATCAGGGGCGCAAACTCCTTGAGCGACCCCGACGCCATTTACGCGGGGCAACAGCTGGTCATCCCTGTGGTCCAGACTCAGAGCGCCGGTCAGGCACTCGAGCACATGGTGGATGTGGGCGAGTCGCTTTCGTCCATCGCATCTCTTTACGGGGTGACCGTGGCCCAGCTGGCAGCGGCCAACGGTCTGGGCGAGACCGACTATGTGTATGTGGGACAGGTGCTTGTGATCCCTGCCGGGGCCACGCCAGCGTACCCACCCAAGCCTGTCATCTGCATCAGCTACCACACGGTCCAACAGGGCGACACGCTGGCTGACATCGCCACCCGATACGGGGTCACCGTCAACGCCCTGATGCTGGCCAACTACCTGAGCAGCGACATAATCGTTCAGAGTCTGCGGCTGTGTATCCCTTCATCCACCGTTGAGGAGATAGTGTCACCCGGCAGCGCTCCCTCCTACGAGGTTCCGGCGGCTGCGCCCACATATCAGCCTTATCCCTCGGCGCCGGCACCGGTACCGCCCAGCTACCAACCGCCTGGAGCCACCACCGGACCAACTCAGTCCCCCGTACCTTCGGGATTCCAACCGTATCCATACATACCCTTGCCCCCCACGACCGGACAACCAACGCAGACAGAACCGCCCCTTTCCCGGCGGCCTGGAGGCGTAATCTACGTGGTACGCCCAGAAATGTGGTGGGTGGGCTCCCAGACTGCCGATCCGGATGATCCAGATGGCACCACCACACTGATGGTGATGGTACCCAGCGATGAGCAAGAGGAATTCGACGTAGCCGTTCGTTTCCCTGATGGGTCGGTGCGACGGGGAGTGACAAGCATATCCTTTGAGTACAGCTGGCTGCCAACGTACATACTGCGTGACATTCCGCCCGGAAATTACCAGGTCTGGATGGAGATGGAGGGCCAGCCGTCAAAGATCGCCCAGGCCCAGGTGCACGGGGGACACAGACCGTTGGTTGAGTTCTACTGGAAAGCGGTCTCACCGAAAATCGACCCGATCGCCGCCGCCGCCAGCGGCATCGGCTGGGTGGCTGAGATCGTGGAGAACACCAACGGCACCGAGCTCACCGGGGTCTATTCCATCCTGGTGATCAGAACCGGCGCCGATGGTCAGAAGATCCGGGTGACCACTTCCGCAGGGTTCGAGACGTATTGTATCACCGGAACTAAGCCAGAGCACGGCAACGGCGCCTGCAACATCGGCGGCCTGAGTACCGGAACCTATCAGGTGATCTTGGATGGCGCCGGAATTGCGATGGAGATATACTTGGACGGGGTGGGGACTGCCACCATCGAGTTTAGACCGGCCTGACGCTTCTGAGCTCAGAATCACCTTGGGAACACCGAACCAACTGAGATTCTCTTCTTCAGGGAGGCGGCTCAATCAACGGAGCCGCCTCCTTCCCTTTGCGCACCACTGCCCTCTTCGCGAAACCCGTGAAACACACCACACATCCATGTCAATCCAATGCCCGTGAGTGGTGACGAGTTGGGTGACAGATACGAGGTCTAGTGTCGATCGCGACATCCAACACCACATACTCCCTTCAGGCCATCGCCCCGGCTACCTCTGCCGACCCTGCCTGCATCTTGGGATGCTCACTCCCCGACTTGGTATAGGCCGCAACCAGAAAGTTGAATCTGGCACCGTGTCAAGCCAAATCATAACATTACCGAAGGGAGTGGTTCAGAGGGTGTGGAAAAACCCCGTACTTATGTGCTGGGTTAGGGACGGCACCCCACTTTGAGGCCAGGATAGGTCAGATCTAGGGATGGGAATGCCGAAAAGGTAACGTTCTTGGCAAATCCCCCCCACTGCAACCCAGGCCAACTGCCTTTTTCAACACTCTCTGGTTCAGTCATTTGACAACGTGATAGAAAGCTGATATAATGGATATTGGATGGTATAGACCGCCTCAGACATTATGCCCCGTTGGAGTCAGCAAGCGTGAGCGTCGCAGTATGAGCATTGATGCGTCATCTTCTGAACCGCTCTATCGTCAAATACAGCAGATACTGATGCAGGAGATACGCCAGGGTCGCTACGACTCGAGTGGTCGCTTGCTCTCTGAGCGTGAACTCTCTCGGCGGTTCGGAGTGAGTCGTAAGACTGCCCGGCAGGCAGTGCTGGGCCTCCGCCAAGAAGGCTGGGTGTACAACCGGGACGGCAGGGGGACCTGTGTGCGGAGGCTGGCTTTCCAGCACAGCCTGGGGCGACTGATCTCTTTCAGTGAGGATATGCGTGCGGCGGGTATTGAGCCAAGCAGTAAGGTGCTGCAGGCGGAGATTGTTCAGAGCGACGAAGACATAGCCACACGACTGAACATTGAAGTAGGCAGCCGAGTCGCGAAGCTGCGCAGGTTACGACTGGCCAACCAGCAGCCCGTTGTCATTGACACATGCTACCTGGTGGATGCACTGTGCCCGGGCCTTCTCGACGAGCATGATTTCTCGCGTGAGTCGTTGTTCACTGTTCTGCACCACGATTACGGCCTGACCCTGGCCCGCGCAGACCAGACCATTCGCGCCGGTATCGCCAACGATGAGGAAGCCGATCTCCTCGGAATCCGCGATGATCCTCATCCACTGATCTTGCACCTCAACCGAATCGCTTACGGCAGTCGAGACCGGCCGGTGGAATACTCGTATTCGGTGTATCGTGCGGCATTCTACGAGTTCCATGTCTCGCTGCATGGCACGCGCGCACGGATCACAGTGCCTTCTGTTGCGGAATGAAGTGTGTGTTGGACGAAGCATTGTGCTGGCAGATGATCCTCCGAGCCTGCCGATCCATATCGGCGACAACGTGCCTGCAGCAGCGGAGCATGATCGGGAAACGGGCGGATCGGACTTGAAGAAAAACCGTACGCTTGGCATTGATGCAGGAAGTCCGGTCGTCAAGAGCGTATGTGTGTTCACAAGCCACACGCCGCGGCACTCAGAAACCATTGTTGTTGGACCAGGATTGTTTCCCCGAGGAGATTCTCATGACGATGAACTGGCTCAGAGATGTCTTCCACACAAGTAAACCCATCATTGCTATGTGTCACCTCAAGGCGCTGCCGGGTGATCCCGGTTACGACTCCCAAAAAGGCATGGACTGGGTAGTCCAGTCGGCGCGCACCAGCCTACATGCGTTGCAGGACGGCGGTGTGGATGCTCTCTTGTTTTCCAACGAGTCCAGTTTGCCCTACCTGACCAAGGTTGATCCGATCACTGCAGCCTGCATGGCGCGCGTCATTGGCGAACTGTGTAGCGAAATCAAAGTGCCGTTTGGCGTCAATGTACTTTGGGACCCCACCGCATCCATTGATCTGGCAGTTGCGACCGGCGCCCTGTTTGTGCGCGAGATTTTCAGCGGCGTGTACGCCAGCGACTACGGGTTGTGGAACACCAACTGCGGTGAAATCATCCGCCACCAACACGCGGTGCACGGGCAGAACATCAAGCTGCTGTTCAATATCGTGCCCGAATCAGCCGTCTATCTCGCAGAACGGCATATCGTGGATATCGCAAAGTCAACTGTCTTCGTATCGCAGCCGGATGGGCTGTGCGTCTCTGGGCTGACGGCGGGGACGGAAGCGCCATTTGAGATCCTGAAACAGGTCAAGGAGGCCGTCCCGGACACGCCGGTGTTTGCCAACACGGGGGTGCGCCTGTCGAACGTCGAGCAGATGCTTTCGGTGGCAGACGGGGCGATTATCGGCACGACGTTCAAGCGTGACGGCTACATCTGGAACGAGGTTGAGGAGAATCGGGTGCGCGAGTTTATGCGGAAGGTCGAGGAGATTCGGCGCTAGGGGTGGACAAACGTTGGAAGCAGTTGGGCCAGCTGATGGTTCATCACTCGACCGCTGTGAGGCCCAACGACCGCGTGATGATTGCCATGTCGGAGGTGGAAACCTACCCTCTAGTTCATGCCATCTGCGAGGCGGCGATCAAGGCAGGCGCTCATCCGCAAGTGCAGTTCCTGTCCGAGTCGCTGCGCAATCTGGCGCTTCGATATGGCAATGCCGAACAGCTGAGTTGGGTTCCGGAGATCGAGGCCTATGGCATGGAGTGGGCAGACGTGTATTTCGGGTTGCGCGGCGGCTATAATCTCTACGAACATGCCGGCATCCCCGCCGAGCGCCTTGCCGCGAATCAGTTGGCAGTAGGCCAAGTCTCGGCCCTGCGTTGGCAGAAAACGCT
>JAUVRU010000495.1 GCA_030597485.1 Anaerolineae bacterium | reverse complement strand
CGACAATGAAGCCCAGGGCCACCGTGCTGATGACGGGCACCAGGAACACAAGCAATACGCCGATGGCGACGACAAGGAAAGCGGCCGCGACGTAGCGGGTGGCCGTGGCCCATTGGGCCGGTTGCTCGCCTGACGCAGCGCTGCTTTGGGGTGGAGAAGCGTGTGACATAGGGAAACCTCCTTTATTGCCGCGGCCTTACGATTTGCTTTCGGGTGCTGGGTCCGCCGGGGCGGTCCGGTCCTCCTGATTGCCGCTCACCCCCGCCATCTTGACGTTCAGATCGTAGGTGTCGAACGGCATATCGATGCCCGCCGCGTAGAGTGCGCTCTCCACGGCGGCGTTCACTCGGTCGAGCATGGGAAATACGTGGTCGATGGTATCGATCCACCAGCGCACGCGCATGATCCGGTCTGAAGCCCCAAACTTCACGAAGAACACATCCACCGGCTGGTCAGGCAGCACCCCCTCAACCCCACGCACCGCATCTTTGATGACGCGCCGCACCTGGTCATAGTCCGAGCCATAGGCCACGCCGACATCGGTCTCTGCCCGGAATCTGGGATCCGGATAGGTGTCGTTGACGACCAGGCTGGTGCCAATCTTGGAGTTGGGAATGATCACCAATCGGTTGTCCCGGGTCCGGATGCGCGTGGTGCGGGTACCGATCTCCACCACGGTGCCCCGCTTGTCCAATTCCTCGATTTGTATGGTGTCGCCCACCCGGAAAGGCTGGTCCATCAATATGAGAAAACCACTCATGGCGTCGGAGATGATGTCCCTGGCGCCCAGGGATACAACCAGCGCGACAAAGATCAGAGCGGCGGAGAAAGCGGTGATGTTGATGCCAAAGTGGCTCAAAACGATGCTTGCGCCGACAATGATCACCAGAACGTAACCCGAGCGCTGGAGGATGGTGATGATCGGATCCAGCCTATCCCTGTCCTCCTGATGCTCCCAGTTATCTTTGTACCATTGGGCGCTGAAGTTGATCAGCTGGAAGGCGATTAGCGCAGTAATAAGCAGTCCCAGGATGAAGAATATGTCGACAAAGGCCTCCCTCAGCCCATCGCCTAGAAAACCCAAGCGCAGGGTGGCGAAACGGGAAAAAATGAGCACCACCAGCCACCTAATCTCGTCCCCCATGGTGTCCAGCAAAGCATCGTCGAATTGGGCCGAGGTTCGACGTGCCACCTTCTTCAGCAAGCCAATAAGCAGCCTGGCGCCAACGAAGTAGCCGACTGCCACGACCAGGGCTGAGATGGCCAGGTTGATCCAATTCTCAGTCGTCAGACCCAGAAATGATTTGCCGGCCAGTCCGGTTGCCTCGGCCAGGGCATCAACCTGGTCTGCGATTAAACCGGGGGTGGGCGTGGGCACCGGCGTCCTGTCTGCAACGGCCTCGGAAATATCCCCTACAGCAGTGTCGCTACCCTCCGCGGCAGGCGTGCTTGCGGGTTCGGGTTCGATCGTTGCGCTCGCACTGGGAACAGTTGCAGTTACGGTAGGAGCGGCTGGCTGTGCACCACAGGCTGACACCAGCATGGCGAGCCATAGCAGGGTCAGTACGATCACCAGTTTCAGAGCGTATTCTCGTTGCACTTTCATCCAGGAGGACCCTCCGCACTCATGTTGTTTCATCCGCCGACCCGGACGGGAGACTCGCCATCCGCGTAGGTATCTCGGGTACCGGCGTGGTTTCAGCGTGGGCAGCATCCCGTTTGTCTAGTGCAGCCACGTGCTTACCGTACCAACTATGCCGCCTCCGGCACCCCTGAATCGTGACGTTCTTCAGTGAGATTCTGGGTCTCGACTGCCTTTTCGAGATTGGCAAACACTCGCGCGCCACCATTTGAAATCTGCGCAATCTGCGGATTCCATGAAATCTGGGTTGTAAGACATCTAAGCGTGGCCCGACCTGCGTTTTGCGACAAGAACGAGCTAGGGAACATTGGTGATACACGTCAAAGTCCAAGTACGTTGTCCTACGGCGTATCCCTCCTTCCTGAGCAGCTGCGCCCAATTCTGTTACGATACCGGGCTGGCTTGCGCCTGATCGTCTTTCTTGAAGAGATTGTGACTGGCGATTATAGCAGCCACCCCGATGAAGATCAGGAGAAGACACTGGATGGCCAGTCCACGCGTCAGCACGTTCAGCACTTCCCCGACCACTGTCCGCATGACAGGATTGGTGATGTTGTTTTGCACGGGCGCGTGCAGGGCGGGTATAAGCAGCAGTTCCAAGCCGCCGGTGATGATGACGCCCACGCCGATATACTTGAGGGCATCCCCCCGCTTCTCCGCCCACCAGTAGGCGGCCGCGAAGAGGGCGATGGCGCCCAAGCCGGCCAGCGGCCAGAGCCAGGGCACGGTGTTGGAGATCTGTCTCAGCTTGGGGAAGCTGCCCGACTCATAGATGGCCAGCCACCGGCTTTCCTGAGAGGACTCGAGAGCCGCCTGGGCGTTGGCGCCTGCTTCCGGATCAAGGGTTGCCACAACACTGACCACATAAGAGCCCAAACTTGATAGATCGATGCCTATCACGTCTTCGGCACTGGTGGTCATGACGACATTGGCCACCGCCGCTGTTTGCTTGAAGACGGGGGTGAAAGCGGGCCGCTGCAGCAGCCAGGCTACCACCTCCTCGGCCGGGACCCGCACCAGCGGCGGAAGATCGGCGTTATTCTCCATAATCCGGTCCACGATGGGGCCGGCCAGTGCTGCTGCCGCCTGGTCCGACTGCAGCCCTTCGGCCACCCGCTGGCCAAAGCGAGCCGGGTTGAAGACGTCAATCGCTGCCCACAAGGCCACGTTGGCCACGGCCAGCAACAGGCAGCCCACGATAACAAGAATAACCACAGTACCTTTCGACATGATGATTCCT
>JAUVRU010000453.1 GCA_030597485.1 Anaerolineae bacterium | reverse complement strand
TTGGCAACAGGGCACCGCTGACTCGGTTCGCCACAACCTGGACTTCGTTCAAGAACAGCGCGTGGACCACCATCCGCTCCGAGCCCGCCATCCCGTTCGGCGGCAAATTCCGTATCATTGACTGCCCCCTGTCCAATTGCGTCAACTCTGGTATCTTCACCGTGAGCCTGCTCACTCAGTACATGCCCCGGTCATTGAATGAGCACGTGGGGGTGGGCAAACCGTGGGACCTGGACCGCTCGCAAGGGGGCGTGCGCCTGCTGCAACCCTATATGGGCCCGGGCGGAAGCGGCGGTTGGCAACAGGGCACCGCTGACTCGGTTCGCCACAACCTGGACTTCGTTCAAGAACAGCGCGTGGACGCGGTGCTCATCCTGGCCGGCGACCACATCTACAAGATGGACTACCGCCCTATGCTCCGCTTTCACAGCCAGGAGAAGGCGGACGTCACCATTGCAGTCCGGCACGTCAGTCCCTTCGAGATACATCGTTTTGGCATGGTGGCTGTGGATGCGGACAATCGGGTGACACACTTCGAGGAGAAGCCGCGGCGCTCTCCTTCCACCCTAGCCTCGATGGGCATTTACGTCTTCGACTACCAGGCTCTGGAAGCCTATCTCACCGAAGAAAGCGATCCGCCGCGCCTGGATTTTGGTCGGGACGTGATACCAGCCATCATTCATTCATCTCGGGTGTTGGCCTATCCGTTCGAGGGCTATTGGGCTGACGTGGGCACGGTACAGTCATATTGGGAGGCCAACATGGCTTTGCTGGGGGAGAGCTCCGCTCTGGACCTGTACGATCCGGATTGGGTTATCCACACCCGCAGCGAGGAACGTCCGCCGGCCAAGATCGGGCCCCACGCCCAGGTGGCAGGCAACCTGCTCTCAAATGGCTGCATCGTGGAAGGCACGGTCGAGCGCTCCATCATATCACCGGGCGTGTACATATCAGAGGGGGCCATCGTGCGCGACTCGATCGTGATGAACGACACCTGGATTGGCACGGGCGCGACCATTGACCGGGCTATTATTGACAAAGAGGTGCGCGTTGGAGAAGATGTGCACATCGGGTTCGGCGATGACAATGCTCCCAATCAGCAGTTGCCAGAAGCCCTGAACACCGGTCTAACCGTGGTGGGCAAACGAACTCAGCTGCCGGCCGGGATGCGCATCGGCCACAACGTGGTCATCAGCCCCTACTTGCAGGGGCAGGCTTTTGCAGACTCGACAATTGCCAGTGGAGAGACGGTATAGGTGATCGAGGTTATCACATGCGGGAAGGGATGACAAGACCCAGGCTGCGTGCCATTGACGTCCGGTCCACCGTTGACCGGGGACGACCGGTATTGCTGCTCCGCGACCCGCTGGGGATCAGTGACAAAATCGTCGTCGTGCCGCAGGCGTTGGGCCCCCTGTTGGCACTCTGCGATGGATCCCGCACCTTGCCCGAGCTGCACGCCGGCTTCCTGGTGCGCACAGGACTGCAGATCACACTCGACCTGGTTCAGAAGGTAGTGGACCAACTTGATGGCGCCTTGCTGCTGGAAAGTGACGGTTTCGGCGATGCTTATGCCGAGGCGCTGGATGACTACCGGACGGCGCCATTCCGCCAGCCCACCCTGGCTGGCACAGGTTATCCAGCCGAGCCAGCCGATCTGCGCCAGTTGCTGGATGACCACCTGGCGGCTGCAGCCGGCAATCAATCAGGCGTGGAGGCGCCATCTGAGAGCGGCCAGGTCAATGGAGCGCAGGCTGGTATATCCGGTCTGGTCAGTCCCCATATTGACTTTCAACGGGGTGGACCGGTCTACGCCCAGGTCTGGGGGCAGGCCGCAGAGGCGGTGCGAGCGGCCGATCTGGCGGTCATCTTTGGCACCGATCACTCGGTTGACACCAGCCTGGTCACCCTCACCCGGCAACACTACGCCACCCCGTATGGCACACTGCCCACTGCCACGCCAGTGGTGGATGCCATAGCGGCCGCCATTGGTGAGGAAAAGGCATTTGCCGAGGAGATCCATCACCGGGGGGAACATTCCATCGAGCTGGCTGCGGTCTGGCTGCACCACGTCCGTGGGGGGCAGCCCTGCGAGCTGGTTCCTATCCTGTGTGGCTCTTTTCAGCACTTTATCGAGGCAGAGGATGACCCGGCGGTTGACCCAATCCTGAGCCGGGCGCTGGACGCGCTCCGGCGGGCGACGATGGGCCGCAGGGTGATCGTCGTGGCCGCGGCCGATCTGGCTCACGTGGGCCCTGCCTTCAATGATCCCCTCTTGGTTGACTATGTGCGCTACCTGCGGCTGCAGGCAGCCGACGAGATCCTTATCGAGACCATTACCCACAGCGACGCCGATGCCTTCTTCCGCACCATCGCCGCTGAAGGTAACCGGCGCAATGTGTGCGGCCTGTCGGCCATCTACCTGGCGCTGAACTTGCTGAATGGCAAGGTGACAGGTGAACTGACCGGGTACGACCGGTGCCCGGCCGATGGGCAGAACACGTCGTTTGTATCGATTTGCGGGGTGGTATTTCGTGACCAGAATGAAGGGTAAAGCGATGGGGGCAGTGCAGCGAATCAGCGTTGATGAGGCGCTGGACCACATTCTGCGTTTCATCACACCGCTCGACAACTGCTCGGTTCCCATTGTCGAAGGGCTGGACATGGTGTTGGCTCAGGATGTTGTGTCCGCGGCTGACATCCCGCCATTTGTCAACTCGGCCATGGACGGCTACGCGGTGCGCGCTGCCGATGTGTCCGGCGCTGGCGCTTCGTCGCCGGTTGAGCTGACCGTGATTGGGGAGGCGCCGGCAGGACGCATGCCTGACCGGGCGCTCGAACCCGGCACTGCCATGCGCATCATGACGGGGGCTCCCATTCCGTCGGGGTGCGATGCTGTGGTCCCCTTTGAGGAGACCGACCAGGGCCGGCACCGGGTGCGCGTTTTCAAGGCGGTTGAAGCCGGTGACAACGTGCGCCAAGCTGGTGAGGATATCCAGCAAGGGCAGGTGGTCCTCTCCGCCGGGCGCGTGTTGCGCCCGGCCGACATCGGCGTG
The DNA here is from genome assembly GCA_030597485.1 of Anaerolineae bacterium. Lineage (GTDB taxonomy): Bacteria > Chloroflexota > Anaerolineae > 4572-78 > NAK82 > JAUVRU01. Next base: position 90 of record JAUVRU010000453.1, on the reverse strand, counting down.
GTGGCCTCGAGGGGCTGTGCCGAGGTAGAGGTGGTTCGGCGCCCCCGGGTGGCCACCCTGGCCACCGGCGATGAGCTGGTGCAGGTGACC
>JAUVRU010000223.1 GCA_030597485.1 Anaerolineae bacterium | reverse complement strand
GTGTATCCCTCCAGGGTCACAGGCTCGCCCATAGGCACAGCAACCGGGATAACGTCGGGTGGCAGCGGGCCATCGCTCTGGATGGCCGGGTAGACCCAGGCATAATCGATCCCGCTGAGTCGCACCAGGAGTTCGGGCTGGCGGCGCCGGAAATAGGTAATCAGGTTAGGGTCGGGGATGTTGCGTTGGATTTGATTGACATAAAGTATTGAATAGTCGGCACCCAAGATGTTTTCGGTGGAGAATACAAGGGTCTGGCCGTCAAAGAAGGGCGCAAACGTCCAGTCGTACCAGGCGGTTGCGCTCAGCTGATCGGCATCGGGCTTCTGGTTCAGGTAGCGGGCAGCCACGTCCAACCCTTCGCCCCAGCCCACGTGCATGACCCGGGGCGCCCACAGCCAACCCAACACCAGGGGATTGTAGTAGCTGAGGTAGTAGGGGGCATAAGGGAGCGACGAGACCAGCAGGAGCGCGCCAAAGACCGCTGCCAGCAGGGTGGAGTGGTGGGGTGCCAGTCTGGGCTTGGCCGACAGGCGGTCGAGAATCCATCTGTAGGCTCGCAGCCAACCGAAAGCAGCCAGCGGGGCCAACGCGCAGGCCGGGGGCAGCAGGTAGCGCACGCTTTTGGTCGGCCCGAAAGTCATGATGGCGAAGAAGAAGATGACGTAAGCCCACAGGTACCACTCGATGATTGGCTGCCGCGCCCGACGGGAGGTGCACAGGTTCAGGATGAGCCCGATCAGCATAAGGGGCGATATCCGGAGCAGCCAGGCTATCGGGTAGAAGGCCGGGCCCGGATCGAGCACGAATCGACCCATCCAGAACATGCCCCAGTTTCCGAACCCGATGTTGGCATTCTTCCACAACCAATCGGTCGTGAGCACTAACGTGCCGGCCGGGTCAATCCACATGGCCGGCCATAGGACGACGAAGGTGGCTGCGGCAACCACTAGGGCAACCAGCCAGGCGACGGCGGTCTGGCCGGCCCACGCTTTCAGTCGCGGCCAGCGGTGCCAAACTTTGGGGTTCTGGGCCACCCAGGCCAGGAGCGCCAATCCCAGCATGGCAGGGAGGACCAGCAGCCCCATGGTGATGGTCGAGACGGCCAGGCCACAGAACAGGCCGCTGAGCAACAGCCATCTCTTGCGCCGCTCGTTGATCCACAAGAGCCAAGTGATGATCGACAGGAACATGAACAGCGCCAGGGGCACGGACATGTGCACCAGGCGTGAGTAGCCCATCATGGCCGGGTCGAAAGCTAGCAACAGCGCGCAAACAAGGGCCACCTTGGTGCCGAAGAGACGGCGGCCCAACACATAAACCAGGACCAGCAGGACTGTCACCAGCAGCGCTGTGCCCGTCCGGGCAGCCACATAATAGGGCAGGGGCTGGATGTCCAGAGCGCCCAGGAATTGATCCAGCGGCAGGCTGGTGGGAAACACGGGTGCCAGCCCCAGGCGCGACAGAATGAAGAGTACCAGCAGTCCCAGACTGTTTGCCCACACGACGGGCACGCCAGGATAGCCCAGGCCAGACGTCAACATCAGGTCGCCGGTGGCCAGGCCCTGCAAGAACTGGCGGGCGTAATCCAGGAACAGGTTTTCGTCGGGAGTGATGAAGTGGCCGATGTTCCACAGACGAGGCAGCAGGCACGCCAGTGCCAGCAGGCCGCCTATCAGCCAGTTGCGATGAGCGGGTCGAAACCTCAATGGATAATCTCCTGTGCCAGCCAGACGGCGTTCTCGCCGCTGCGGTCGTCAACGATGGGCAGGCGCTCCAGCGTGTCCAGGCGATACAGTCCCACCCACAGGTCGTAGGCTCCGGGCGACAGGTTCGCGGGAATGGTCAGGATGCTGCGCTCCCGTATCATCTGGCCCGCTGGCCACAGCGTTGGCGGATACACCGGTGCCAGAGGCAGATGATCTGATTGGGCTGCGGTCCGTCCCTGGGCATCGCGCAGGTGGACGAACACGGAATAATCGTGGGGCAGCTGGCTCAGCGCCTGCCAGTAGAGGACTATGGCCAGTTGGCGCTGTCCCGAATCTGCCGGCTGGTTTTCGACTGGCGTTATCTGGTACCCCCACAATCTGATCTGGTCGTCGAAATTGACTGACATGGCGTGGGGCGGATCCTCTGGGATGAGGGGGGCACCGGCCTGCGAACGCAGGACGATGATGCCGTTGTCTTCTCGCACGAATTCGGTGGCGGCCAGCATGCGCTGCATGGTGAGTGGTATGAAGTACTCGTGGGTCAGCCCCCAACGCTCCATCACCAGCCACACCCGCTGGCGGCCGGCGAGCGCGGCGTGTATCTGCTCGTCGGTCGACAGCCAGGGCGACCCCATCCAGCGATCAACCTGCTGTCCGTCCTTCTGCAGGATGCGATAGGCATAACCGGGGTCCTGCATGGCGTAGTAGTCGTTGCGGTCCAGGTAAACGCCGGCCGCCGCCGGTGTGCCGGTCATCACCGCGTCCCCGTCCGTCCAGTGATCCCGCACGTAGTCGAAGGCAGTGTCGTAATCGGGGCCAGTACGGGCCAGCACGGCTGAGTTGATGGGCCAGCTGGCGATCACGATGATGCTACAGGCGACCAGTGTGGAAAGGGGAGCCAGGAATCCCTTCACCCCGCCGAGAGCGGTGGCTGGCGCCGGCTCATCATCGACACCCGCCGTCTCATTCTCATGCTTTCCTTCCTGCGTGCCGATGTCACCAGTGGATGAAGCGGCGTGGTGGACGGTAGCTGCCAGCCGGGTGATGCCGTCGGCCGCCAGCAAGCAGAGAACCGGCAGCAGCATGAAGAGATACTTCTCGTCCCGTCGTTCCGGTGCCACTAGCAGTATCATCTCCAGCGCGGTGGTGCCCAGCACCCAGGCCAGGAACAGGGCGGCCAGGTCGCGGAGAGTCACCCGGTTGCGGACCAGCCGGACGATGGCCCACACAGTCGCCACCAGGGCCAGCATTGACAGCCAGATGGATGGATGAGCGGTGAAGAAGGGGGCCACTGCCTGCCAGCTCTCAACCAGGTTGGGGGATAGGGAGCCGTAGATGGCAATCACCTGCCCAATGCCCCTCAGCATCCCTCCGCCGGTGGCCTCCAGAGGGGCGATGCTTCTGGGCTGACCCAACCGCTTCACCAACAGGGCAATCACCACCACCGCTGTCCATCCCCCGGCCTCCAGCCACGCGTGCCGCGCGGCAAACCACGGTTTGTTCCCAGTGCGGCGGGCCTGGAGCCAGCCGACCAATATCATCCCCAGTATCAAGGGGGGCAACAAGGTGATAGACACGAACTGTGTCAGTGTGGCACCCAGGTAGCAGCCCAGGGCCAGCCAACGCCATCGCGGGCGACCATCGGTGGCGCCCTTCAAGGCAAGGTACACGGTCAGCAGCACCCATACCTGGAGAAAGGTGTACATGCGGGCCCGCCCGCCCCACAGTATGGCGCTGGGAGCAACGGCCAGCGCCGTGGCAGCCAGCAAGCCGACACCCGGTGAGAACCAGCGGCGGCCCATCCGCCAGGTCAGCCAGATGGTCAGCAGCCCGAAGCAGAGGCTGGTGGCCCGCACCACCTCCCGGCTGAACCCAAACAGCCCGCTGGCCGCGGCCCCAGCGTACGAGAACAGAAGACCATGCTCGTAGAAGAGGCCCGAAGGCAACAGCGGCAGCCCTTTCTGCAGGATCATCTGGACGGCCAGGAGGGTCACGAACTCGTCGGGAAAGGGTTGCACCTGGGTGATGTATGACCAACGCAGCCAGGCAGCCAGACACAGCACCCCGGCCATAGCGATCAGGAAGAGGGGGCGCCGGCCGGAAAACGTGCTGCCCGGAGGGCGACCGGTGACGACTTTGGTCATTGACGTAGCAAAAGGGCGCAGGCGCCGTGGCATAGCCACGCACCTCGCCCCTTCTCCTTCCTCCAAGAAAGACAAGCAACTGGTCAGGCTGCTGCCTGACTCGCGCCAAATTTGCCGGGATTGGGAGATTTGGCGATAGAAATCCAAATAGAAATCCCCTTATCCCGTAGTCCCGGCCCAGAAGCGCCTGATTTCCAGGTATGCCTGAGTAGTAGCAAAGACAATATCTATTGTATCGCAAGTTTGGAATTCGGCAAGTTGCGGACTCCCAGAGGAAACGAAGCAGTTCTGATGTGCTTGGGAGGTCACCAGACGCCCGGTACGGCGTTTGGCGAGACCATCAAACCCACTCTCGTGCGCGGTGGATATGTTATCCACCGCCAAACTGCCCCGCAGAGTACGACGCAGGACACGTGAGAGCTTGCTCGCGCCCTTCAGCTACGAAACCCCTTTGCCGGCCAGGGCGATCTGCCAGGGGAAGCTGTAACCGTGCCATATCAGCCGGGCCTGGTCAGCCACCAGGCGGCGGAATGCACAACCGGTGAACAGTTGCAGGTGTTCGGGATCATTGCCCAGGGCCTTGATGTGTTTGCCGCGGGCGGAGTTGATTCCTCGGAAGAACGGCTCGTGGGGCACGCTGAGCAGGATGTAGTGACCCGATACTCGCAGCAGCTCGCGCAGGCCTTCGGCTGGCCGGGGCAGGTGCTCCAGCACCTCAAGGCAGAGCACCAGGTCGAAGCTGTTGTCTGGGAAGGGCAGCCCGCGTCGAGGATGCGGCGTGCGTCGGCCTGGCGGGCAATCTCGACGACGCGCCGGTGGAATCGCGTCAGCAGCCACCGCTGCAAGGGATTGGGATTCAGATGTTTCTGCAAGTTGCCGTAATCGTGGCCGGCAGCGCTGTCTTTTGAATTCGGCATGGGCGCAATGCGTGGTCTCTCCTCCGGGTGGTGGTGGCCCTATTGTACAGCCATCCGGGTGGCTGTCAATTGCACGCGGGGAGTGGGGAGTAGGGAGTGGGGAATGAATAGGGGAGATGTCTGTTTGCTGGATGGAACGCGGGAGCCCGGGAGAGTGGGCACCCGGGAGCGCGGGCATCCTGCCCGCTTGTGCAATCAGCCTTCATGCCTTTCCGGGT
>JAUVRU010000142.1 GCA_030597485.1 Anaerolineae bacterium | reverse complement strand
GCGGTGACGCCAGCAGCAGTGAGAAGGTCTACCACGCCATGGTGACGATGCGGCAACAGAAACCCCTGGTGGTGGCAATTGACGGCGCAGCCACCAGCGGTGGTTACTTTATGGCAGTGGCCGGCAATAAGATCTACGCGCCTGCCACCACGAACATAGGCAACGTCGGTGCCCGCACGTTTCGCCCCTGGGACCCCCAGATCATCCCTGACTTGCTGAGCACCGGCCCCTACAAGCTGACCGGCGGCAGCCGCTTTGATGGCATCCGCCAGTTGGAACTGGTGAAGGACGCCTTTGTGGGTGCCGTGGTTTACCAACGCAACCTGTCCCCCTACAATTCCCTTAAGATTGATGCCAACGCGCTGGCGGAAGCGCACGTTTATCTGGGCAGCGAAGCGCTGGCCCTTGGACTGATCGACGCCCAGGGCAGTGTCAGCGATGCCATCCAGTCCGCTGGCGAACTGGCTGGCGTCAAGCGGTACCGGGTGGTGGAATTGACCGACTATCTGAACCTGCCCTTCGAGCCCAGCACCTTTTTCAGCGTCCAATCGCTAGGGGACCCAGCCCTGCCCGGCACGGTCCTATTGCTGGACAGCCGCATACTGCTGAACGACAATGCAGACGACATCCTGAGGAGCACAGAAGACCTGTGGCCCGCCGGCACCCGCCTGATCCCGCCCGGAAATCCACTGGCTCCCGGCCCGGGAGGTACTCACCAATGACCACCAGTCGCCGCCGCCTGATTGTTGTGCTGCTGGGAATCCTACTGATCATCCTGCCTCTCCTGATTCGTATGATGAACAACGGCTACCCGGGCAGCAGCTATCAGCCCCCGGCCACCGGCCTGCCGGAGCTGGCGGTCACGCCGGAGCCAACCCCTACTGCCCTGCCGGCCGTCCAGGAAGAAGCCATTTCCGTCAGCGAACTGAATGCGGGTTCGGTGCTCATTGATCTGGCCCACTTCAACCTGGTCAGCCCGGCCCAGTTTCAGCCACTGGCAGCTCAGCTGTCCACCCACGGCCTCAGTCTGTACTTCTGGATGAATCCCGCTGACATCTTTGAACTGGACGTTGGCAGCCTGGCAGACCTGCCGGATCAGTCTGAGGAGCTGGCAGAGCTCTTGCACGACGCGGCCGGCCTGGTGGTGATCAGCCCGGTCTTCTTGTGGACGCCGGCTGAAGTCGAGGTGGTTGAGAAGTTTGTGGCCGATGGCGGTCGCCTGCTGTTGATCAGCGACCCCGACCTCCCCGAGGTTCCCGATTACTTCATCCACGACATCAACAAGCTGGGCCAGCCTTTCGGTGTGGTCTTCAACGACGACTACCTTTACGACCTGAGCCACAACGATCGGAACTACACTCACTTCTTCCTGGCGGAGTTCCTCGACCAGGCCGCGACGTCCCTGGCAGGCAGGCGGGTGGCTTTCTACGGCGCGCGCAGCATCAGCGGACCGGTGACCAGCCAGGCCCGCACTGCCGATACTACCCTCAGCAGCCTTCGCAGTGGCCTGACCAGTTTCAGTGCGGTGGCGATTGGCGGTCTGGAAGCCAACGACACCACCGGCAATGTGCTGGCTATGGGCGATTTCGACGTGCTGACGGAGCCCTACGTGAGTCGCCACCATAACCGCCTGATGCTGGAGTTCGTGGCCGGCTTCCTGGCCCAGGCACTGCGGACGCAGCTGTTGGATGACTTCCCCGCGTATCTGGGCACCGACGTGAGTCTGGCCTTCGGCGAGGGAACCCTGGTTGATGCCGAGCTTCTGGCTCAGAGCAGTTCATTGCAAACACAGCTGGAAGAGACTGGACGCGTATTGACGCTTGCCACTTCCACCGACCCTCTGTTGACCAGCATACTGGCCGTCACCAGGACGGCAAGTATCACGGTCGCACCCGCAGCCACGGCCATTGTCGCCGATTCCACGCCACAGGACTTGCTCTACCTGGGTTCCTATGAGACCGCTATTCAGGAGACAACCCTGTTGACCGATGTCGGCATCAGTCTGGTGGAGCAAATCGAAACACCAGAACCCTCACCGGACGCTGGCGACGCCGACCAGCCGGCGGAGGCCGAGGAGGACGCCCCCACCGCCACGGCAACCGTGCAGCCGTCAGAGACGGGCACGCCGGAGGCAACAGCCACCGTGACCCCCACCCCTGAACCAACGCCTGAGCTGACGTCTACTCTGGTATTGGACGTTGGTTTCGGGCCCCGCCTGTTGGCGGCCGAGACGATTGTGATCCTCAGAAACCAACAGCCAGGCAGCAGCCAGGTGACCGCCGTGCTGGGCCAGGATGCCGATGCCGTCAGTGCCGGGCTGAATCGGCTGCTCTCTCGCGACTTTGGCGACTGTGTTCGGTATCCCGATCTGGCGCTCTGTCCCCTCGCCAGCGCTGAGGTCGATGTCAGCCTTCCTGCCGAACCGCCCGATACAGAGGTCGACGGGGAGGAACCCATAGACGTACCCGAGGCGGCCGTGCCCATTCTGATCATCGACGATGACAAGAGGGCAGCTGCCGGGGACGAGATCGAAGCGGACATCTACCTGGGGGCTCTTGCCGAGGTCGGGTATTGGCCCGATCTGTGGGCCACTGCCGACAGCGGCAGCCCCGGTCAGGACGATCTGGAGGGTTATGATTGGGTCATCTGGAGCAATGGGGTGTACCAGGAGAGCAGCCTGGATGTCGATACCTTCCTGATTCTGCTTGATTATGTCGACCTTGGCGGGCGGTTGACCATCAGCGGCCGCCACCTCCCACCCGGCGTCAGTCAGGCGGATCCGTCAGTCATTGCGGATGTGGTCAAGACAGACAGCGTGCCAGAGATGGTAGCCAGATTGCCGGACGAGCCAATTGAGCTGGCACCCGATCTGCCTCCAGTGGTGCCCCTTGAGACTGAGGTGGGCGAGGATGCGCTGGTTGTCTTGCGGCGGGGTCCCAAGAGTGACGATGCCGACGCACCGCTCATGGTGGTCCTGACAGATGGCGAGGCAACGGGAAGTTCCCAGCCCTCAGTGGTCGTGTTGGCCATGCCGCTCAACTGGCTGCCCTATGAGAACGCGTCTCAATTGGTGCAGAACGTGGCTTTTTGGCTGATGGCTGAGTAGACGAAGCACCCTGCCCGCGATACCAGAAATCGTGGGCCAACCCAGGCGCCTGTAGAGTAAGGAGTCCTCTGCAGGCCACTTCGAACGACGGCGGAGGAAACGTATGTCCAGCTCATTCGTTCAGATAGAAACCAGGGCAGGAGATCCAGTGTCGGTGGGTGACACAGAGATTGTTCCCCTGGCCCGGTCACTGTGCATTCAACTCCCTGGCTTCCCCGGCGGGCTGATCTGGAATCGTCCGTCCGCCGTGATAGTGAGAACCGCCGACGGGCAAGAACGGATGCTTCCTGTCCCTGACGTTACCCGCCAGAAGCAGCTGCGACTGCTGGGCATGGGCCTCATCGGTTCGCTGCTCATCTGGCTGGTATTGCGGAGGTCACGTGGCGGCTAGTAGCAGCGGCTCTGCGGCAAACCACAGCTGCTGTTTGGCACCAACTGTATGAACCCAATTCATAACGGAGGTGATTCTATGGCTACTGAGCAATTGAATCCAGAAGCAGGTCCCACCATCAGCGATGACATTACCAGCCCCGCCCAGGCGATTGATGCAGTCGAGAACACCCTGGCCCAATTCCTGGACACGGCCAACGTGAACCGGGTATATGGGGCCCCGATTCGCAGAGGCGACGTTACCATCATACCCGCCGCCGAGTTGCTGGTCGGGCTGGGCTTTGGCGCCGGTGCTGGCTCCGGCACCTCACCCGAGCAAGAAGGTGACGGGACCGGCGTGAGTGGTGGTAGCGGCGGTGGCGGCGGCGGGGGGGGTAGGACCCTGTCCCGGCCGGTTGCGGTGGTCATCATCTCGCCCGATGGGGTGCGCGTCGAGCCCGTGGTCGACACCACCAAAGTCGCGCTGGCAGCCATCACAGCGGGCGGCTTCATGCTGGCCACATTGCTGGGCTTCTTCAGCCCCAAGAAGGTCGCACAGCAGCTCAAGGGAGAATAGATAGGAGCACCGCCAAGATTCGACCTTCACGTTCCGCTTTGGCTCTGTTCTGGTTCCTCCTGGCCGTTTACCTGCTCACCTACAGCCCGGGCTTCCACTCTTCAGACGGGCTGGCCATGTTCTCAACAGCGGAAAGCCTGGCCCGGCGAGGCGAGTCTGACATAGACCAGATTCGCTGGATGGGACTGCAGCAGGGTACCATCGGGCTGGACGGACACCTCTACTCCCGCAAGGGAGCTGGCATGCCGCTGCTGCTCCTGCCACTGGTGTGGCTGGGGCTGATCGTTCCTGGGTGGGGGGCAGCGACAACAGCACTCCTATTCAACAGCATCGTTACGGCGGCCACCGGCGCGGTACTTCTCCTGGCCGTGAGACGACTGGGCTATGACGATCGGACAAGCCTGATAGCCGGTTTGACCTTCGGATTGGCCAGCCTAGCCTGGCCCTACGCCAAGGCCGACTTCAGCGACCCACTGGCTGGGCTATGTCTGATTGCTGCCGCACTGGCACTGATCCGCTTCCGCGACACATCGGGTGCCGTGAACGCCCTATGGGCTGGCATAGCGCTGGCAGCTGCGATAGCTACCCGCTATGTCAATGTGGTGGTTGTGCCCCTCTTTGGCACCCTGCTGCTATGGTATCTGTGGCAGACCACAAATAAGACCACGCCAACCGGAGAACCGGGGCCGCTTCGCACCTTCTTCAGCCAACGACAGGGGGCGTGGCGGGCCATCGTGGCATTTGGCGCACCGTTGGCAGTCACCGCCGTGCTGATCGCGCTCTTCAACGTGGCTCGTTATGGAGACCCCCTGAACACCGGGTACTTGCCTGAAGAGCGCTTCAGCGCCGTGTGGTGGCAGGGGATCGCTGGCCTGCTGATTAGCCCGGGACGTGGCCTTTTCCTGTACGCGCCGGTGCTGCTCCTGGCACTGCCAGCCATCCCCACCTTCTTCCGCCGCCATCGGCCCGAGGCGGCACTGGCCGGGGCTGTGGTGCTGGCCCACTTGCTGCTCTACGGTAAGTGGTTCATGTGGCACGGGGGATACGCCTGGGGTCCCCGGTTCATGATTCCCGCGCTGCCCTTCCTGGTCATGAGCATGGCGCCGGTGATAGAATGGACGACAGAATCAGCACGGTGGCGGCGCGCTTTCTACGTGTTAGCTATCTTGAGCGGGCTGATCCAGCTGATCGGCCTCAGCGTTCACTTCGAGCTGTTCCAGAATCGACTGCTCGACACCGGCCTGCCCCTCTTCGCGCCGGTCACCTTCTTTGATCCTCGCTATTCGCCGCTCTGGGGACAGCTGGGGTTCCTTCAACCGGCCAACCTGGACTTCGCCTGGATCCAGTCCGGTCAGGTTGACTGGCTCTTGCTGGCTGTCCTGACGGCTGCCTGCGTCCTCGCTGGATGGGGACTGGTGCGAGCGTCAAGAACAGACAGCAAAGGGCGTTATGTACACTTGATATGCCTGTTGGTCGCCCTGACCGTGGTGGTAGCTGCTGCCTGGCTGCTGGTGCGCGCCCATCAGCGCTGGCCGGCCGACCTGCGCCAGGCGGTGACGATGCTGAACCGCCGCACCAGCGTCGCCGATGCCATCATCACCGGCACGCCTGACGAAGCAGCTGCCTTTGCCGACCTCTTCAAGGGACGCGCGTATGTGCTTGGTCTCGCGTCCGGATCGGCGTCTCGTGATCCAGACAGGGCCGACGCTATGACCAGTACCATCAGCACACATGCACAGGTGTGGTGGCTCCCCAACTGGCTGCCGCCAGAGCAGAGTTACGTTGAGCAGCAGCTGATGCGCGATGGGTTTCGCGCCGAGGATCACTTCTTTCCGCTGAGCGAGGGTTCGTTGAAGGGACGACGGTTGGCACTGTATTACTTCCCACCCCAACCGTTGACAGAAGCGGACCTAGGAGTCACGCTTGGCGACATCATCGTCCTGGACCGGGCCGGCACGCTGCCCACAGCCCACCCCGGCGGCGTGATGCCTGTGGTTCTCTACTGGCGAGCTGAACAGAGGGTGAACTCGGATTTCCACGTGTTCGTCCACCTGCTCGACGCGGCCGGCAACCGGGTGGCCCACTCGGACGGCCAGCCGGCGCTCTGGACCCGCCCCAGCACCCCCTGGGCGCCGGGAGCGACGATAGAAGACCGACAT
>JAUVRU010000098.1 GCA_030597485.1 Anaerolineae bacterium | reverse complement strand
TCCGGGACAGCAGTGGCTCTTACGATCTTCAGAGGATTGCCTCGCCAATTCGTAAAGGTGCCGGGCCAGGGGTGGAAAGCCCGTACCTTGCGAGCGATCTCCTCCGCTGACTGGTGCCAGTTGATGTGGCCTTGCTCCTTGGTCACCTGGGCGGCATGAGTGGCCGCTGAATCGTCTTGAGCTTGTGGCTCTATCCTTCCCGCTAGCCAGTCAGGAAGCGTATCCTGCAACAGCTCGGCACCCAACTGGCTAAGCCGGACAGTCAGACTCTCACGAGTATCGTCGGTCTCAATGGCCAGCGACGCCTGCTTCAAGATAGGGCCGGTGTCCAATCCTGCATCCATCTTCATCAAGGTGATGCCGGTGACCTCATCACCCGCCAGGATAGCCGCAGCCACTGGAGCCGCACCGCGCCACCGGGGCAACAACGAGGCGTGCACGTTGACGCATCCGTTCGGTGGAAGGTTCAGCACGGAAGAGGGAAGCAGTTGGCCAAAGGCCGCCACCACAATCACATCGGCCTGCCAGGCACGTAGTCTGTCGACCGTTCCTGGCTCCTGAAGCGAGCGAGGCTGGAGCACGGTGACCCCATAGCGTTCAGCCAACGCCCGTACGGGCGTTGGCCTGACCTTGCGACCCCTTCCGCTGGGTCGGTCGGGCTGGGTGACAACCCCCACTACCTGGTAGTTGCCAAACAGGGTCTGAAGCGCAGGAACGGCAAATTGTGGGGTGCCCATGAAGGCAACACGATGTGTCATATTCTTGCTCATAGGCTGTGGAGCTTTCCGTCTTGCCATGCCACTCTATCTATTTGTGGTTGCCAACCGATGCGAGCCTCAACTGTCGCGGCAAGAATGTCCGGGCGGTCGCTGGCGAAGAAACGGGCAGCAAGTTGCTGTGGGGCCGGGTCAGCCTCTGACCCGATCCACTCAGCGGGCCTGGACATCAATACGCGTTCCACCTGCCGAGCAACAGCCGTCCCCGGATCAATCACCGCTACCCCCTCCGGCACGATGCGCCGGATGACCGGCAGCAGGAACGCGTAGTGCGTACAGCCAAGAACGACCTGATCCACATTGGAGTCAATCATTGGTTGGAGATACTGGCGCAGCAATTCCTCGGTCTCAGGGAGGTAGGCCTGGCCAGCCTCAACTCGTTCCACCAGTCCCTCTCCAATCTGTATATGAACTGTCGCCCCAATTGCATAACGCTCGGAGGTGTCACGGAAGAGGTCCCCGCTTGCCGTACCCTTGGTCGCCAGTATCCCAATGTGGCCCGTTTCAGTCTGTTGAGAAGCCGGTTTCACCGCCGGCTCCATTCCAACAAACGGCACATCGAACTCCTCTCGAAGCGATGCCAGGGCTGCTGCTGAGGCAGTGTTGCAGGCAACGACGATGAGTCTTGCTCCCCGGTCAATCAGGAAACGGGCGATACCGCGCGAAAAATGCTGGACCTGCTCGGGGGGGCGTGGCCCATACGGGCAATGGGCGTTGTCGGCCACATATAGCGTCACATAGCGCGGCAATCGTTTCACTACCTCGTGCCACACCGAGACGCCACCCACTCCCGAATCGAAGAAGCCGATCGTCGCGCCTCCACCACCCAATCTCATAGAGGAGTTTCCTCACTTCCAACCATCACCTGCGACATGCCGGCGGGCATCTGCTGGAAAACGGAGGCAATTGCAGGCGTCATCCGCCATGCCTACGCTGTGGACTCTGCAAGACAGATGGAATCGCTGTACACCCCACGCAGGTCTTCGCGTATCAGGTCTGCAATGCGACACATAACTTCGTCACTGCGGGCCTGCAATTGTTCGCCCTTGTGTCGTCCCTGCACCGGCTCCAGAAAAATGGGCTCGCCCACTCGCACCACAATATGAGGCCGGCGCAGCCGTTTCCAGTCGGCGGCTATTCTGTCTTGCCCCGAGATTCCGACTGGCAGAATAGGGGCATTGGCTTTGATGGCCATATAGGCCACCCCTGGCTTGCCACGTTGCAGCACGCCAGAACGACTGCGGGTTCCCTCGGGAGCCAGTCCCACGATGCCGCCTTGTCGCAACGCGGTCGTACATTTCTCCAAGGCGCCCCGGTCAAACTCCCCTCGGCGGATAAAGACGCCCCCGAAGGATTTGACTATCCAGTTTATGGGCCAAATCTGCTCCCATTTCTCTGCCACCAGCGCCGTCATGTACCTATACGAAACCCCCGTCAGCACCAGCACCGGGTCAAGAAGGTGGAAATGATTGGTGGCGACGATCAGCGGTCCCTTTTCCGGCAGCCCTGACTGGTGATGTACCTCAACGCGGAGCAGCAGCTTCATCAAAAGACGGAACACAAAGCACCACACTCGAAACATGGCCTTCTGGAAACGCATCGCATACCTCAACCTACTACCTATGTGTCACCTATTGCATCCGTAGCGCCTGAGCCTGGACCGAGTAGGTGACGACCGGGCTGCCGACAAGCGCTAACTCCACCTCAAAAGGGGTGACGGCGGCGGCCCGCAGCACCGACACTGGCAGGTTCGCCTGACGCACTGCGACAACTCGATTCTGGTCGTCGTAACCAGTGACAAGCAAGCGTACGCTCTCCACGTCACTGTCCCCAACATTGTGTAACAGACCACTCACTTCGTAGATTGCCGCACCCACCATCTGACCTTGTACCCCACTGACTGCCATATCCAGATAGTAGCGAGCGCCGAGAGGCATTGGCATACCGGTGAGTGCCACCGCCTGATACTGAGCGAACTGCGCCGGTGGCTCTCCGAATAGGATGGCAAATGCCACCGGTTGATCGGGCATAATCACATCGAGCTGGACGAAACCCGTCTCCGCCGCTAACAGCTCCCCGTCACCATCCAGCAGAGACACCTGCACCATTGCTTCCGACACTGGGTCGGGGCCGGGATTGTACGCTTCCCCCAACGCCCACAAGCCATCCGTTGGAGTCTGTTGAAAACTGAGCCTCCGCACCGTCAACGGCAGCGGTGTTGGTGTGGGAGTGGGAGGTTCCTCCGGGTCTTCCTCCGGACCTGGTATGATCAACTGCTGTCCCACCTGGAGACGGCGCGGATCGACGACCCCATTGGCTTCCTGTATTCTCTCGGCAGATACGCCGAACTGGACTGCGATAACCAACAGTGTGTCACCGGGTTGCACCACGTATACGATGGGCGTGGGCGTCACTGTCGCCGTCGCCGTGGGTGCCGGCGTAGCAGGAGCTGGTGTGGACGTTGGCCGCAATGTGACTGTATGCAACGGTGTCGCGGTCAGCAGAATCACCACCGGCGTGGTCTCCGGCAAGGGGGTGATCAGTTGACCACAGCCAGCCAACAAGGCAGCAAGTGCCATCAAGAAGACAAAACGCATTCCCATCATAGTCGCGGCTCCATTATACCACATACCACAGACCCCATCCAATCAAAACCCCGCTGGCGAGAGTGTTCTACAATACTGTGGGATTCCTCAGGGTGTTGAAGCCTCCTTTCCTGAACAAGCCAATGGCTGCCAGATGACCGGGACGCAGCACGCCTTCCCTATCGACTGAAACGCAAACAACAAGGCCGACTTGATTTTATGAAAAGTTAGTGGTAGAATAGAGATGTAATTGACATATTCGTGCCGCTGGACCTTAACAGATTCGCGGAAGGAGTTGACCTATGCAAGAGAAAATCCAGGTGTTTCTCAACTTCCTGACCGTTGAGAAGGACTATGCCGACAACACCATTGCCGCCTACCGGAACGATCTAACCCAGTTCCTGCGGTACCTGGAAGCACAGGGCATGGATTCGGAACTGGGCTGGCATAAGGTTGACAAACAGGACATTGTGGGCTATGTAATGGACCTGAAGGAGCGCGAATACACCTCATCCACCGTGGCGCGCAAAGTCGCGGCTGTCAAGTCGTTTTTCCATTACTTGATGGCCGAAGGGGCAATCAAAGACGATCCAACCGCCACCCTTGACTCGCCCAAGGTCAAGAAGCGCTTGCCCAAAGCCATCTCCCGTGAGGATATTGAGGTGCTTCTGGCAGCGCCGGCCGCCGGCACATCTGCCAAAGCACAGCGAGACCACGCTCTACTGGAGTTGCTGTACGCTTCGGGGATGCGCGTCACCGAGTTGGTCTCTCTTGACATAGACGATGTAGATTTGGAATCAGGTGCGGTACGCGTGCATGGCAAGAAGACCCTGAGCAAAGAGAGACTGATTCGGATTGACGAGCCTGCTCTGGATGCCACCAGAACTTACCTAAACAAAGCGCGGTTTCAGTTGATGCGAGATCCAAATGTGAGAGCTCTGTTTCTCAACCATCGGGGCCAGCGCTTGACCCGCCAGGGGCTGTGGCTTATCATCAAGCATTACGTGGACGAGGTGGGCATCTCTGGGGACGTCACTCCGCACACCTTGCGCCATTCGTTTGCTGCCCATAAGTTGAGTCAGGGCAAGTCGCTACAGGACATTCAGAAGCTGCTGGGGCATGCCAACATCTCCACCACGCAGGTGTACCAGCAGGTCAACCAACAGTCCGACGGGTAGCATCATATTCTAGACGCTTTGCCCGTGGACACGGCCTGAAACATCAACCGACCTCAGGGACAATGACTATGGGCTATGTACAGAGGCTGCTGGCGCGCCACGAAAACATCGTGTTCGCCACACGACAGCATTGGATTGTCTTGTTAGGCTCTCTGATCGTCAACGGCCTCCTGATAGCAGCGATAATGGCTGCTGCAATTATCCTCTTTACCATGCTCGCGTTCCCCCCGGCGCTTTTTTTGCTGGCACTCATACTCATACCGCTCATCAGGCTGGTTATGCGCGTTGTGAAATGGTGGAACGAGCAGTATATCATCACTAACCGGCGTGTCATCCAGATAGAGGGTGTGATCAACAAACACGTCATCGACTCGTCGCTGGAAAAGGTGAACGATGTAGTGCTCGTTCAGTCCGTGTGGGGCCGGCTGGTGGGCTATGGTGACATGGAGATCCTCACCGCCAGTGACGTGGGCGTGAATCGGCTTGACCGTCTGGGCAGCCCAGTCCGCTTCAAGACTGAGATGCTCAACCAAAAAGAGCACCTTGGCCCGGTGGAGAGGGCTGAGCAGGCCCTTGGGGCTTCGCCGCCCACGGCCGCAGACATTCCCGAACTCATCGATGAATTCTATGAGTTGCGCAAGAAGAACATCATCTCCGACGAGGAGTTTGAGAAAAAGAAAAAGGCACTGTTGGGCAAGATCCAATGACGGATGAATTCCTCACCTCCAGGGAGGTCCGCGAAGCAGCAGGCTATGTGCGCGGGCAAACCGGGCACCACCCCCAAGTTGGCATCATTCTGGGATCGGGGCTCAGTCCTGTCGCCCAGGAAGTGAAAGACAGCGATACGATACCCTATCCAGAGATTCCTCATTTCCCTGTCACCACCATCGAAGGGCACGCTGGGCAGCTGGTCATTGGCCAGCTCGCCGGGCAGGATGTGGTATTGATACAGGGACGTACCCATTACTACGAAGGCTACCCGGCACAACGGATCACGCTTCCGGTTCGGGTGGTGCAGAGGCTGGGAATTCACACCTTGTTCGTCACTAACTCGGCGGGAGGGCTCAACTCCGACTTCCGGCCAGGCGATTTGATGCTCATCACTGATCACATCAACCTCGGGGGCATGGCCGGATTGAATCCGCTGCGTGGCCCCAATCTGGACGAGTTGGGCCCCCGTTTCCCCGATATGTCTCAGGCCTACGATCCAGCCTTGCAGGCCATGGCCCGCAGTGTCGCGGGCCGGATGGGATTCACGCTGCGAGAGGGAGTGTATGTGTACCTGGCTGGCCCCTCGTTCGAGACCCCGGCCGAAATCCGCTTCCTGCGTGCGATTGGCGGTGATGCGGTCGGTATGTCTACCGCGCCGGAAGTAACAGTTGCCCGACACGGTGGCACGCGGGTGATGGGAATATCTGGCATCACCAACATCGCGATCACCGACCCCACTCCGGAGAAGCAGACTACACACGAGGAAGTGCTGGAGACAGGGAAGATCATCGTCCCGCGATTGACTGAGCTCATCAAGGGGGTGTTGGCCGAGCTGCCACCGGTTTAGCCTCCGGCATCTTCCCGGCGGAGCCCCGGTTCTCCTGCCTGTACTGTCGACAAGCGTCCGTCCGATTTGCCACATACCCTCCCTGCCCTTATACTTACTGCCAGAGAAGCGTTACATCCCGCCCGTGAGCGGCAGTCCTCAATCTACAGGCCAAGACAATCCCGATGACCATACTCGTCAAGCTGGTTGCTGATTATGCCATCTGGCTCTATGTGCTCCTCGTGTTGGTTGCTCTCCTCTTCTTGCGTGCCTATGTCGTTGCTCGCCGGGAGCGGGACAACTCGATCTTCACCATGGAGCGGGAGTCCGCTGCCGGCCGCATGGCGCAGGCCACAATGGGCCTGCTGGTGACCCTCATCGCCATCGCTGGCGTGTTCTACACAGCCAAGATACTGGTGGAAGAAGTCCCATTGCCTGAGGTCATACCTACGCCCACTGTGTTGATTGCGTTGCCACCATCGCCCACACCCCCTCCCTTGCTGCCTACCCCTACCATGACCGGGACGCCGCGTCCCCGTCCCACCATAGCACCCCAGGAGACCGAAACCCCCACCCCGGAGCTGTCCTCCGCCACGCCACCTGACTGCCCCAACCCAGGTGTGCGCATCTCCGAGCCCGGTTCAGGCGCTATTGTGTCGGGTGTCATCCAGATTGTTGGTTCGGCCACCATTTCCGATTTTGGGTGCTACAAGTTTGAGTTTCGAGGAGATGGCTTCGACGGCTGGGCTTTCATTCAGCGCTTCGAGGAACCGATCAGCGGGGGGATTTTGGGGGCTTGGGATACGAATTCAGTCACCTCCGGCGAGTACGAGTTTCGGCTGGTGGTGGTGGAGCACTCTGGAAATTATCCCACCCCGTGCACGGTACGGTTGTCAGTGCAAAACGAATGACTGCTCTTGCCAAATCCTCGCAAGGGTAGTAGAATTGTTGTTTGTGCGTGTGTGCATGGTATATGTAAAGTGAGGGGATTG
>JAUVRU010000362.1 GCA_030597485.1 Anaerolineae bacterium | reverse complement strand
GCCCGGGAAGCTCCCGCTTTTGCAGTTCACGCTGACGCAACTGTGGGCGCGACAGGGCGGAGGACAGCTCAGCCACGACGCATATGAGGCGATTGGTCGTCTGGATGGCGCCCTGAGCCGCTACGCAGACAGCGTCTACGACCAAATGAGCCCGGCCGACCAGGAGGACGCGCGGCGGGTGTTCACCCAACTGGTGCGACCGGGCGAGGGCACGGAGGATACGCGCCGCCTGGCCACCCGCGCTGAACTGGGAGAACGCTAGCACCTCGTCCAGAAGTTGGCTGACGACCGGCTGGTCGTCACCGATCGCGACCTGGCTGGAAACGAGACTGTCGAGCTGGTCCACGAAGCGCTGATTCGCCATTGGGGCCGGCTGCAGTCCTGGATGCAAGGAGACCGGGCCTTCCGCACCTGGCAGGGACGCCTACGGGCTGCGTTGCGGCAGCGGGAGGCAAGTGGCCGCGACGAGGGGGCGCTCTTGCGCGGCACTCTTCTGGCCGAGGCCGAGCAATGGGCTGCAGCGCGGGGCGCTGACCTGAGTGCGCAGGAACGGGAATTCATTGAGGCCAGTGTGGCATTTTGCAGCCGGGAGGAAGCACAAGCCGAGGCGCGACACCAGCAGGAGCTGGCCCAGGCCAGAGCCCTGGCTGAATCAGAGTCCAAGAGAGCCGAGACCGAATCGAGGGCCCGGCGGCGTATGAGCAGGCTGGCGGCTGTCGTGGAGGTCCTCCTGTTGGTGACGATCATCGCCTCTGTCCTTGCCGGATATGGCCAGACCCGAGCGCAGCGGGCTCTCGATGTTGCCTACAGCCTCAACCTGGCTGCCAGCGCCCAACGCGTCCTACTGGAGAACAACACCGATCTGGCCCTGACCCTGGCCTCGGCGGCCAACCAGATCGATGATCCGCCTCCCCAGGCCCAACTGACATTGGCCGATGCCGCATATGCCCCTGGCACAAGGCGGCTCCTGGCTGGACACAACGGGCCAGTAATGGATCTAGCCATCGGCCCGGAGGGCCGTCTCGCCATCTCCGCTTCTGCCGACCAGTCACTGATCGTCTGGGACGTCGCAACCGGTGAGAGCCTGCGGCGCCTGACCGGTCATACAGATGGGGTCAATGGGGTGGCGATTGCACCCGATGGGCAGAAGGCGCTGTCTGGTTCGGCTGACAGGTCTCTGATCCTGTGGAATCTGACCAACGGTGAGCTCATCCGGCGCCTGACGGGCCACAATGATCAGGTACATGATGTCGCCGTCAGCCCAGACGGAGAGATCGCCGTTTCCGGTTCAGCCGACCATTCTCTGATAGTGTGGGACCTGGCCACGGGCGAGGCTGTCCGCCGCCTCACGGGGCACGAAGGTGCTGTGCTGAGTGTGGCGATCAGCCCAGACGGGCAGACTGCCCTGTCGGGTTCGGCCGACCGCAGCGTCATCCACTGGGATCTGGAAACCGGAGAGGTCATCAACCGTTTTTCCGGGCAGACCGACACCCCGGTGGCTGCCAGCAATCACCCGCAGGGGCACTATGACCTGGTGTGGGACGTGGGCTTTAGCCCCGACGGACGGAACGCGATTTCGGCGGCCCAGGACGAGCACACGCTGGTATGGGACCTGGCAACGGGTGAGCAGGTGGGCCACTATCAATCTCCAGAAGCAGGCGTATTCAGCATGGCCGTCAGTCCTGATGGACGCAGCGTCTTGCTGGGACTGTTGGATAGCCGGGTAGCTGTGCTGGACCTGGCAAGTGGGGAGACCAGGGTACATTTGCTTGGTCATGTTGGGCGGGTGCTCGCTGTGGCTATCAGCCCCGATGGGCGCTCCGCGCTCTCCGGCTCGGCCGATGGCACCATGCGTTTCTGGGATCTGCAGAGCGGCGCGGAGGTTCGCAGGCTCAACGGGGAGGGGTTTGGCACCGGGGTAGACATCAGCCCTGACGAGCGCACTGGCCTGGTCGCGCTGTGGGATGGGTCGATCTGCCTGTGGGATTATGAGAAGGGCGAGATCCTGCGCTGCCAACGCGGGCACGAGGAGATGCTGTTCGCGGGGGCGTACTTCACACCGGATGGGAGCGCCATCGTTTCAGGATCGGGTGATATCTTTGGCACCTCGGCAGACAATACCGTGCGAGTGTCGGATGTAGCCACCGGGGAGGAGTTGCAGCGCTTCAAGGGGCACACCGATAGACTGTGGGACATCGCTGTCAGCCCGGATGGGCGCTATGCCGCCTCCGGTTCGCAAGATGGTACGCTGCGGCTCTGGGATCTGGCAACGGGCACGGGCCGCATCTTGCAAGACGTTGCGCCTCAGGCGGTGCGCAGCGTGGACTTTGGCCCCGGCGGCCGCGAAATCCTCTTCGGCCTGGCGCGGGGCGAGGCCAACACTCCCGATTATAGCCTGCGTCTGGTGGACGTGACCACCGGGGAGGAGATACGCCGCTTCGAGGGGCATCAGGAGGAGGTGACCGATGTCGACTTTAGCCCTGACGGACGGCTGGTGATATCGGGTGCAGCCGACCAGTTCCTGATCTTGTGGGACAGGGCCAGTGGAGAATCCCTCCACCGGCTGACCGGCCAATCTGGAAGTGTGCTGAGCGTGGCATTCAGCCCAGATGGGAGCCTGGTGGCTTCCGCTGGCAAGGGTGGGGTGATTCATCTCTGGGATGTGGCCACAGGGATGCTCCTGCGTCGCTTCGGCGGGCACAATGGGAGCGTACTGGAACTGGGATTCACGCCGGGCGGTGCAACGCTCCTATCCGTGGCCGATGACGATACCGTACGAGAGTGGCGTGTGGACGCATCTCAGGAGGCACTGCTGGCCTGGATCGAAACCAATCGTTACATTCCGGAATTGACCTGCCAGCAGCGGGACCAGTTTGAGATTGAGCCGCTCTGCGACTAGACTACCACAGCGCCCGCTCTAACGCGCCGTCCAACCTCACGATGCCCGCCTATCCCGACAGTGCTGACAAAGCCGGACGGCCTTGGCGCCGCCGTCCGTTTCGTCCAGCGTGGCCCGCGGTGTGGTTCAGTTCGCAGGAGTCTTCTGTGACTCAACATCGATGACTCTAGCGATGGATGCGCTGCTGCCGGCGCAACCGCCGGTACCTTTTGGCCGCAGCCGGCACCTACCTGACCACCGTGTCCAGCGTCGGCAGGGAAGGTCACGGCTCGGACCCGGGCTTCAACGAGACTACCACACCATCTACCTGCCCCCATGCATGCAGCACCTGGCTGCTATTCTCTCACAGCCGATCCCAGGTGGAGGCCGGTCGCTCGATCAGGCCAGGGCACGTGTAGATGGTGGCTTCCGTCTCACCAGACGTGTTACTCTACTCGTCGCCCACGCGGGAGACCACCAGGGATGAAAACGCACCAGCGAGCTGGTTGCGGCTCTTCGCCTTCGGCGTGTCGTGGGCAGCCTACTAGTACTACAACCGCACTTGCTCAAGAACGTTCAGCAAACCGCTCACTTCGCACTTCCACAAAGAGCGAGACTGGCCGGAAGTGCCCATCAGCGTTCGCCCGGTGGACGATGCGACAGACCGTTTCGCCGAACTGCGGTTGTAGTACTAGGTAGGCAGGCTGCAATCTAGTGCCTCTCCTGCAATCACCCTGGGCCAGCGCCTGAGTTGCTGAGGAGTTGGCTGGGTTGTTCAGCGGTGCGATAAT
>JAUVRU010000275.1 GCA_030597485.1 Anaerolineae bacterium | reverse complement strand
TCATACGTTCCCAGATTGAACAGGGACGCCAGGCTTTCATCATTTGCCCGTTGGTGGAAGAGTCCGAGAAGATCGAGGCCAAATCGGCTGTGGAAGAGCACGCCCGGCTGGCCAAAGAGATCTTCCCCGACCTGAAGCTGGGGCTGGTGCACGGGCGGATGAAGGGTGAAGAGAAAGACACCGTCATGACCCGGTTCCGCGATGGTGAACTGCACATTCTGGTTTCCACGGCAGTGGTCGAGGTGGGCATTGACGTGCCGAATGCCACGATCATGCTGGTTGAGGGTGCCAACCGGTTCGGGCTGGCTCAGCTTCACCAGTTCCGCGGACGGGTGGGACGTGGCGAGCACCAGAGCTATTGCCTGCTGCTGGCCGACGCCACCACGCCAGAGGCCGAGACCAGGCTGGGTGTCATCAGTGAAACGAACGATGGCTTCAAGCTGGCGGAAGAAGACCTGAGGCTGCGTGGCCCCGGCGAGTTCTTTGGCACCCGGCAAAGCGGGCTGCCTGACATCCGCCTGGCCAGGCTGAGCGACATCAACTTGCTGGAGGCAGCGCGCGCCGAGGCCAAAGATCTGTTCGATGAAGACCCCGATCTCAATCAGCCTGAACATCGGCTGTTGGCTCAGAAAACCGGGAAGTTCTGGCGAAGGCCAGTCGATTTGAGCTAGTGGATTGAGCCTGCCTGTCCAGGGGACCACGCCGGAGCGCCAGCTGCGGCCGAGACGAGCGGGCTTGCCCCAGTTGCGGAGATGAATTCGAGCTATGCGAGCAATATACCCAGCGACTTTCGACCCGATTACTTTGGGCCACGTCGACATCGCCAACCGCGCCGCCACCATCTTCGATGAACTGGTGGTTGGCGTCTACGACAGACCTCTCAAGAGCCTGCTGTTCACGGCACAGGAACGCTGGCAGGTGACGCGGGAGGCATTGGCGCACCTGCCCAACGTGCGGGTGGAGCTATACACCGGCCTGACGGTCACATTTGCCAGGGAGCAACAGGCAGCCGTCATCGTGCGTGGCCTGCGAGCGCTCTCTGACTTCGAGTGGGAGTTCCAACTGGCCCTGACCAACCGCAATCTGGACTCGGGTGTGGACACCGTGTGCCTGATGGCAAGTCAGGAGTACTCCTTTCTCAGTTCCAGTGTGGTCAAGGAAGTCGCTTTCGCCGGCGGGGATATATCCGACATGGTGCCGCCGAATGTGCTGGTCCCCCTATGTGTCCGGATCAGTAAGCTGGGAGGCGACTGCGGCGATATCGTGAAGAATGTCTCTGTGCGGGAATAAGACAAAGCGACGCATCCACGCCTCCCTTCTTTGGGATGTAGGTGCGTCGCCCCCTATTCACCTTAGGGGACACGGACGTGTCCCATCGCCTGTCAAAGTTCCCGATTGCTACCCAATCTCTGACGACTGAGCGTCAGGTATCACGATGCCCACCAAGGTGCCCGAGTCCTCCGTTTTCTGGAAGACAAGCCCTTCTTCATTGGCATCCACCTCCACCGTGTCCCCAGCCTCGAATTCACCACGCAACAGCTTGATCGAGAGGGGACTCTCCACCTGCTTCTGGAGGGTGCGTCGGAGCGGACGGGCACCAAACTTGGGATCGTAGCCTTCACTAGATAGCCACTCGCGGGCAGCGTCAGTCAACTGAATGGCAACACCGTGCTCGCCCAGACGTGCCGCGATCTCCTGCATTTGCAGGTCCACAATCTGTTTGACATGCTCTTTGGTCAGAGTGCGGAAGATGACGATTTCGTCAATCCGGTTGAGAAACTCGGGACGGAAGGTCCGGCGCAGGGAGTCTTCAATATCGCTACGTAACTTGCGCTCATCAGAAGCATCTTCACCACCCGGATGACCGAATCCTATGGCGCCTCCTTTTGCCCCGAATTCTGTGCCCACATTGCTGGTCATGATGACCACGGTGTTGCGGAAATCAACCACGTGACCCTGGCCGTCGGTGAGCCGTCCATCTTCCAGGATCTGCAGCAAGGCGTTCCACACGTCCTGGTGTGCCTTCTCGACCTCGTCAAAGAGGATGACCTGGTAGGGACGGCGTCGGACGGCCTCGGTGAGCTGCCCTCCTTGATCATAGCCCACGTAGCCGGGAGGGGCACCGAAAAGGCGGCTGACCGCGTGACCTTCACGGTACTCGCTCATGTCTATCCGCAGCAACGCTTCCTCATCTTCAAACAGGAACCACGCCAGGGCCTTGGCCAGCTCGGTCTTGCCCACCCCGCTGGAACCCAGGA
This sequence comes from Anaerolineae bacterium, assembly GCA_030597485.1. GTDB lineage: Bacteria > Chloroflexota > Anaerolineae > 4572-78 > NAK82 > JAUVRU01. Next base: position 2,072 of record JAUVRU010000275.1, on the reverse strand, counting down.
ACAAGAACCCTCCCGCAGGACGCCTGGGATCTTTCAGGCCAGAGCGAGCCCGTCGGATCGCATCGGCCACCGTCTGGATGGCCTCATGCTGGCCAATGATGCGCTCGTGCAGCACCTCTTCCATGTTCAGCAGCTTTTCAGCCTCAGTCTGCATCACATCGCGTAATGGAATGCCGGTCCAGCCAGAGATCACAGCAGCGATGTCGTGGACTTCTACGACTTCGTCCAGGTCCTTCTCTTGCCGCCAGGCATCACGTTCCTCCTGGAATTCCTCCTCCATGCGCAGCCGGTCTGCCTTGATCTCAGCAGCTCGCTCATAGTCTCGCTCCTGCCAGGCAGCCTCCTCATCGGACTGGAGCTGGGTGATATGTTTCTTCTTGGCCTTCAGTCCATCTGGCATTGAGTAGATTGCGATGCGCAGTTTGCTGGCCGCCTCGTCGATGGCGTCAATCGCTTTGTCCGGCAGGTGCCGGTCGGTGACATAACGATGACTCAACCGGGCAGCCGTGACCAATGCATCGTCCGCATACTTGACACCGTGATGCGCCTCGTACCGGTCACGCAGGCCGTGCAACATCTCAATGGTCTCTTCCACGGTCGGCTCGTCCACAAAGACCGACGCGAAGCGACGCTCCAAGGCTGCGTCACGCTCTATGTATTGGCGGTAATCGTCCAAAGTTGTGGCGCCTATACACTGCAACTCGCCTCGTGCCAGAGCCGGCTTCATCATGTTGCTGGCATCCACCGCACCCTGGGCAGCACCCGCCCCTACCACTGTATGCAGTTCGTCGATAAACAGAATAATCTCGCCCTCGGACCGCTGGATTTCCTCCCTGGCAGATTTGAGCCGCTCCTCGAATTCCCCACGAAAGCGGGTACCGGCGATCAATGCACCCAAATCGAGACTGACAACCCGCTTGCCCATCAATATCTCGGGCACGTCATCGCTGGCGATTTTCTGTGCCAATCCCTCGACAATGGCCGTCTTGCCCACCCCCGCCTCGCCAATCAGAACCGGGTTGTTCTTCGTGCGCCGACAGAGCACCTGTGTGACGCGCAATATCTCATCGTCGCGTCCGATAACCGGGTCCAGCTTGTCCTCAGAAGCCATCTGGGTGAGGTCGCGGCTGTATTTCTCCAGAGTCCGGTAGTTGCCTTCCGCATGGGGGCTGGTGACTCGCTGCCCACCGCGCATTTCTTTGATTGCCTCCAGCACCGCCTCACGGTTGATACTCGCTTCCCGGAGAACGCGGGCAGTGGGCGTGCCACGCTCAGTATGCATAGCCAAGAAGATATGTTCGGTTGAGATATATTCATCCTTGAGTTGGTTGGCTTCTTCACTGGATAGGTCGAGTACTCGCTTCAACCGAGGTGTGATGAACACCTGTCCCACAGCCATCGGTGGCATGTCGGCAGCGCGTGTCTTGGGACTGGCCTGGAGCGCATTGTCTACCCGCACCCGGAGCTGGTCGACGTCAACGCCCATAGTCTGCAGGATCTGAGGAATAATCCCCTCCGGCTGCTCCAGCAACGCCAACAGCATATGTTCGGTGTCCGCCTGACTGTGCTGGTAGCGTTTCAGTATCTCATAGGCCCGCATAGCAGCGTCCTGGGCCCGCTCGGTAAACCGGTCAAATCGCATCATAAGTCAGTCACCTTAACTTTGCCTTCGTTAACGTAAGATTGTGCCTCCGATGTTGCCATGCAGTGCAATCATGCTACCACACATCTGTTAACAGAGCACTACAAGAGTGTTAGACACTCATCAGAAATTCAGTTCCCTACCGTGACGTATACGTATACGATACTGCCAAAGGTTCGTCCGTCCGGATGGCGCAACTGTCCCTGTCCCTGATGATGACCTTCGATGTGGGGCACCACAACAGGCACGCTGACATAGACGCATCCATCAGGCGGTACGACGTAGGGCAAAGGGAACACCCTTTGTCCATTCTGGGTGAAAAGGGTATCGCTTTGGAAGACAAACTCGTAGCTTGTGTCCCAGGCACAGTTGCCATTATTGCACAGCTTCCAGACTTTGTGAAGTGTGTCGCCCGGCCCCACCTGGCTAT
>JAUVRU010000301.1 GCA_030597485.1 Anaerolineae bacterium | reverse complement strand
TAATTGATTTCACCCGTGCCTGGCTCGTGGCGATCCGGCACGTCGGCTATCTGGACGTGAGCGATGTAAGGGAAATATGAAGACACGGTGTTGATCAGGTTGCCTTCCCCCATTTGCGCATGGTAGACGTCATACTGTAACCGGACGTGAGGGTGGTCAGTCTCCCTTACGATCTCCATCGCGGCAACGGTAGTGTGAATCAGGTAATCTGGACGGTCGATAGCATTGAGTGGCTCAATCAATAGCGTTACGCCGGCATCAGCGGCCCGCGGTGCGGCCCAGGCCATGTTTTCGACCGCGCATTCAATCTGCGCGGCGTGCTCCAAGCCATCTACCTTGTTGCCAGCCAAGACATTGAGCCGTTGGCACTTCAAGCGGTCAGCAACACCCAAAGCCTCAACGAAGCTCTGCCGGAAATAGCCACGCCTCAGCGGATTGCTGAGGGTCCCCAACTCGCCGTTCTCGATGTCACCCGGGGGGACATCGAACAGAACCACAGTCAACCCCAAGTCATCGACGCGACTCCTGATCTCCTCAACACCCTCCTGATACGGAAAGAGGAACTCAACAGCAGTGAAGCCTGCCTCTGCCGCCAGAGCGAAGCGCTCCAGAAAAGAGACCTCATTGTAGAGCATGGTCAAGTTTGCGGAAAAACGTAGATTCATAGACCCCTCGCGCTTCGTCAGTCTTGCACCGACGGTATCCGCGGGACAACCACTTCTATGGCATCGAATCTCTGCTTGCGACACTCGAATGCTGGGACTGACACAACCGTACACCTGCGGCGCCCATCAGAATTTGAACTTCTCGGCTTCGTCCCGCAAGACCATCACGTTGGCGATAGGCACATCGGGGCACATGCCGTGATAGTCGCGTTTTCCACCTGGGAAGGCCATGCACACCTGCCCGCCAGTATCCCGGTCTGCGATCTGTCGACTACAACGCATACAGGTGGCGACGCGAAGGAATCTCAGCCAGTAGCAGATACCATCCCTTAAGGAAGGCATTCCTGAACAGCTGTACCGGTCCGTATCCTGCGAACTCGTCGGGCGACAGACCATCCTCATAGTATGCTTTCCGGAAATCGATGAACTTGTCAGAAATCTCGTCGATGACGGATTGCGGTGTTTCCACGTCAATGCGAGAGACGACCGGGCCATCGGCCTGGATAAGTTCCTCGGCCGTGCTCCAGTTGATGGTGACATGCACATCACCCCCCACCATCTCGGTGAAATGCTGGGTGCCCCGTGCCCCGCCGCCCAACATGGTGGTCTGGTATCCTCGCTCCTTCAGCATCCAGTATTCCTTACGCGCGATGGCACACCCTGCTCGGGACAACACCTTGGGATCGATCCTTATTCCCTCGCGTTTGGCGACCTTCTCCAGGTACTCATCGAAGATACCGGTGATGTGCGTCACATAGAATGGTGGGTGGTTACCTGTGCGCCTGACCGCCCGCTCATAGAGCTCGCATATCTCAACGGCCTGGGCCATTGAGAACACCTCAGTGGCACAGATGGGGATGTTCTCCTGCACACAGGATTCGATGGCCTCCATCCCACCCTGGATCACGGGAATCTTGGCCATGAAGTTCTTGCCCAGAGTCCGGTTGCGCCGGGCAGCTGCAATGAGGGCATCCATGTCCTCGTCCCGCCTGGGGTCATCCTGCATCGTCACATAGCCGTATTCTCCCGCGCTCTGCTCGTATAGCGGCAGGAAACGCTCCATCACCCGTGTGGTGGCCTCTTCATACACACGGACAGCTGCCACCTCATCATCATCCGTCTCCTTGATGACCTTGTCAACGACGCCTCGGATGTAGTCTGGATCACTCTGCAAAAGCTTGGAGCAGTAGGCCGGATTGGTGGTGCAATTGATGGCCCCGGCTGTTATGGCCCATTCCATGTCTTCTCCTGAAGGGTTGTTGATCCAGAACCTGGTTAGGGTCCCCGCTGTAACTCTTTGGAAGTAGTCTGATGCCATCATAATCTCCTTTCTGACAAACTCAACGGATAGCGTCCAAAGCGATGTGTTGTCTCGATCATGGTAATGATATTTGAAACCGGGATCCCTCCGTGTAGCGAATGGTCCGTGGACAACACATAGCGACCGCCCGGCGCCGCAACCCGCAAAGCCTCGATCACTTCCTGTTCAATCTGGGCAGATGTCCCATATGGCAGTGTGCGAGATGCGTCGATGTTACCGATCAGGGTAATCCGATCACCGTAGCGTGCCTTTACGCTCGCCAGATCCATATTGGCCGTTCGTTGCAACGGATTGAGCCCGTCTATGCCAACGTCTACCAGGTCTTCCAGGTAGGAATTGATATCCCCGTCGCTGTGCAACAAAACGGGCACCCCCAGTCCTTTCAACTCACTCACCTCCCGTCGGAGCTCTGGAAGGACGAAGCGGCGAAAATGTTTCAAAGACAGGAACGGACCGGTCTTATGCCCCAGATCATCGGCAATTAGCAAGGCATCTGCGCCGGCCTGGGCCAGCCTCTTGCCGGTGATGATTGCGAAGTCCGTACATACCTGCACCAGGTGTTGTACCACTTCAGGTGCGTCGTGGCAGAGGAGCATAAAGCGCTCGAAACCGGCAATGAACCACGGTCGGGTGAATGGACCGTCAATGCACCCCACCACAGCAATGCGACCCTTTGCTTCCTCCAGTGCTGCCTCAACCTCCCTGGTGCGACCGGGAGCCCGAGGGTCTGGTCCTTGATAGATGACTAGTGCGCGTGTTCCCTCCACTGCCGCCGCGACCGGGGCGTCCAGGGGCCAGGACGCTGGATCGGTCTGAAACGTGACACCCCACTCATCTCGATAACGGCGTGTGTCCAACCACTCCGGCTGGAAACTGTGGGCGGGCGAATCGAAAACGGCAACGGCATCCAGGCCGATCCTCATCGATAGCCGCACAGCATCGCGCCCGTTGTATCACCGTGGCCGGTATCCCACAAATGCGTCGTACAGGTCCAGATTGAACGGGAACTCCAGGATCGGCACTCTGTCTGGTTGTCCACCCTGCAAGGTGGTCAACAACCGCTGCCTGGGTGTCATATCTTCCATGACCCGGAACAGGGCTTGCAGTCGGTTGGCACCGTCCACCATAGCACATTCATCAGCACACTCATCCAGATCTCTTTCGTTGGCCCAACACAATACGCTTACTCGATGACCACCGCCGTGTGCACAGCCAACGGCGGGACTTCGATCTCCAGCCAGCCTTCCACGGCGCGGTGCGTGATATCGTGCACTGCGCTGTCGAGGACTCGCACACTGCCAAAGGCACCCAGCTCTTCCAGCGACAGCCGCACCGTGATGCCACGCAAGAGCAGCCTGTTACTCTCGGTGCTCAGCCGATCCGGATCCCCCGCCTGATGGTTGATCAAATGCAGGATGGACCGGCGATCCTGCCGGTTCCAGACTACCTCCACCCCAGGTGGCGCATCAGTGGTGAGAGACTTCTCACCCAGGAGGCTGTCGACCATGTTGATCGCCAATTGCCTGGGCCAGGTGCCGACTGCGCCTCCTGTGTCCAGCGGAACCCCTACGGTGACACAGCGTCCCTGGCCAAACTGGTGACGGATAATGAGTGGATGCGATTGGGTTCTATCAGGGGCAGGGTTTCCCCAGATCATCGCGGTAGCCTCAGTGCGCAACGCCTCCGGCCGCTCTACCCATCCCAGGATATCACCCTCCTGTACGATCAATGAGAGTGGTGACCGGTTTGTAAGGATGGGCACATCCGGCACACCCTTGCTCAGCTGCGAGTCACGTACCCTGATGTAGCCGAACCGATCTTCAATCTTGCCCTGATAATGAACTCCCATGACATCAGCCAGCTCAAAGTCCTCCCGGATATGACCATTTTCGTCGTACAGAGAGGTAGCGCCCACCACAATCAGATGGCCTCCACCTTCCACGTAGGCCCGTATTCGCTCAGATTCTGCCCTGCTCATCGTTAACTGGTTGGCCAACACCACGACCGGGTAACGAGCGTAATCTGGCACCAATCGTGCCTCGACAATATCGAATTGGAAATGCCCTTGCAACAGGGCCTCGTGGAAGTTCAGAGCACCCTGCATCATATC
>JAUVRU010000057.1 GCA_030597485.1 Anaerolineae bacterium | reverse complement strand
TGCTGAGCCAGGTCCGCCAGGGCCTGCATAATACACTGCACGTCAACTATCATGGCATCGACCGCGCCGGTCAAGATAGCCAGCTCTTGCTGCAAGAAATTGCCAGCCGCCGGGATGCCCTGACGCATCAGCATCTCGTTGGCCGTGCAGCAGATGCCGGACAGGTTAATGCCCTTAGCACCAGCCGCCTGGGCGTACTCGACGATCTCTGGATCTTGGGAGGCGGCCACAATCATCTGGCTCAGTGTCGGCTCGTGGCCGTGCACCACCACGTTGACCATATCGTCTTTCAGCACACCCAAGTTAGCCTGTCCCAATACGGGCGCCGGCGTGCCGAACAGAATGTCGGTGATGTCGGTGGCAATCATGCTGCCGCCCCAGCCATCGGCGATGGCGGTGCGCACCGCGTGTTGCAAAATGTGCCCCGAGTCCTGGTCGTCCCCGATATGGGTACGGTGCAAACACTCCACAATCTCGCGGTCACTGCCGCGCGGCATCACACCCCGCTCTCTCCACAACTCTTGGCGTTTCTTGGGAGCGCGGGTGGTGGGAGCCACCACGCCAGATTGTTGCCCAAACTGGGCCAGATACAGGTCGGCCAGATCATTGGCGATCTCATTGGGCGACCGGCCCTCGATATCAATACCGTACGTGGTAGCCAGCGTGCGCAGTTTGGCCACGTCACGGATCACGTAGCCTTCGGCTTCGCCGTTGGCGGTGGCTTTGAGAGTCATCGCCATGCCGCGCCCATGGTCCGAGTGAGCCGCCGCTCCGGCAGCAATGGCCCGGATCAGGTTACGCGCCTGTATCGTATCAATGGTGGCCCCACACACACCCACACTGCCCTCCTTGGTCAGACGGCAGGGGCCCATGGAGCAAATCTTACAACACATGCCGGCCGCGCCGATGTTGCACGGTGCCATCTCATCCGCTCGACTGAAGGCGGTGGTCAACCCCAACTCCTCGGCACGCACCAACATCTCTTGGGCTGCCGGGTCTATGCTCTGCTCTTGAATCTCTCGTCTCTTGGCCATAGTTCGTTACCCCTCCTCCACAGTTCTGGTCACAACACCCATGCCCGGGCAAGGCCACAGAGGCCGGCCCGAGTAACTGACACTCTGCTCAAAACCGACCACGTTCTCAGTCTGCTCATAAGAAGCCGTGTGCCGGAAGGGAAACCCCTCACCGCCGTTCTCGGTCACGGCAACGCCCGTCTCCACTGGCACTTGTAATTCCCCGATGTAGCCGGCTTCATCGAGCCTGGTGGCAATCTCATCCTCGCTGATTCTGCCTGGGTCGTAGCTCACCCCCACGACGTGGAAGGCACTGCTGGCGTCGACCGCCTCAACGCCAGGCAGCGCTTGCAGGACGCGTCGCACCTCCAGCACGTGGTGATCAGCATACATCAAAGGAACCTCAAATAATGCGTTTTCCATGCTTACCCCCTGTTTGATGAGTTGTTGGGCCAATTCCAAGACGTCCTTGGCTTCGTAGCGGCGGTGTCCCCCTAAGGTCCTTACAGAGGGCAACATGCCGGCCTCAGCCCACCGGGTGACAGTGCTGGGAGACACCTGGAAGAGCTCGGCGACCTCCGCCCGAGTCAGGAGCCGATCGCCCAAGTCTTCCAGCTTGTCCACTAGCATGTAATCACCTCCATTCGGCTGTTGCGGTGATTTGTCCTTCGCTTGCAGCTGACGAAGGTGCCCTCCCCCTGATAGGAGGAGGCAACGCCCGCACAGATTGAGAGAAATGAGCGTTTTGCGTGCTTTGGGCGCTTTGCGTGTTTCGAGCGTTTTGCGAAACGCAATATACTACAGATTTCGGCTGTTGTCAACATTGTTGGTGTCTTTTTCTCTTGAGGAAACACGCCGGATGAAGGCGAACCTGCCCCGGTTCCCTCAGAAGAATACAGGGGCACAACATACTGTGCCCCTACTTCGGAATCCAGGTCAGCCTGGCTCGCGGATATCTCTGCCGGACGGCTATTGTGACTCTTCGGACTCCACAACCGCCTCGTAGATTGCCTGCAATTCCTCGTCGGAATAGAAGTGGATGACCAGCCGTCCGCCACTCTTTCCTCGTATCAGGTTGACTTTGGTGCCCAGGCGCGCCCGGAATCTCTCCACTACCTCTCTGTCCAGGGGAGATAGCGAGGGAGGCGACTCCGCTGGGCGGGACTCATCCGGTTCCGCCTGCATCTGGCGCACCAGGTTTTCGGTCTGGCGGAGGTTCAGACCGTGTTTCTGGATAGTCGCCAGCGCCTGGCGCTGCGTGCCGTTAGTGGGCGAGTCCAACGGGGCCCGCGCGTGTCCCTCGCTGATGTGCCCGGCCGCCAGGGCCTGCTTCGCCTCGTCAGGCAGTTTGAGCAGCCGCACCGTATTGGCCACACTGGTACGACTCTTGCCTACCTGCTCAGCCACTTTCCCCTGGGTCAACCCAAACTCATCCATCAGCTGGCGATAGGCATTGGCCTCCTCCAGCGGATTCAGATCGGCCCGCTGGATGTTCTCTACCAGAGCTATCTCAAGCATCTGCTGAGGGGTGGACTCCTTGATGAGGGCGGGCACAGTCTCCATCTCAGCCAGTTGGGCAGCCCGCCAACGCCGTTCGCCGGCAATGATCTGGTAGCCATCGTCCACTTTCGTTACCACCAACGGCTGCAACACCCCGTGCGTGCGAATGGATGCCGCCAACTCGGCCAATGATTCCTGGTCGAGCGCCTGGCGGGGCTGATGAGGATTGGCCGATACCTTCTCCACCGGGATCTCCACCACGGCTGTGCCGGTGGGGATGGTGGGAGCAGCACGCTCAACAGTAGGAATCAACGCATTCAACCCTCGGCCCAGCGATTTCCGTTGTTTGCTCACGGTAGCCTCTCTTCTGTCCAGGGCGGGCTATTCTTCCCTGGACAGCAATTCCTCAGTCAGAGTCGAATATGCCAGGGCACCAGCCGACTCTGGGGAGTAGGTAAATATCGTCTCTCCGAAGCTGGGTGCCTCACTCAGCCGAACATTGCGCGGCACAATGGTGTTGAACACCTGTTCGGGAAAGAATCGTTTGACCTCGTCGGCTACTTCCTGGGACAGGCGGGTACGCGCGTCGTACATGGTAAGCACCACCCCTGCCACCGTCAGCCGGGGATTGAGGTTGTCGTGGACAAGGTTGATGGTGTGTATCAGTTGTCCTAATCCCTCCAGGGCCAGGTACTCACATTGCACCGGGATGATCACGCCGTCATCAGTAGCGGTCAAGGCATTGATGGTCAGCAACCCCAGGCTGGGCGGCGTATCAATCAGGACGTAGTCATAGTGATGGAGAACGGGGGCCAGTGCCTTGCGCAGTCGTGTTTCGCGGTCAGGCATTCCCACCAGCTCTACCTCAACGCCAGCCAGCGAGGGAGAAGACGGAATGAGATGCAAGCGGGGGCGTCGGGTCGTCCGGATCACGCTGGCAAACGGCATCCCATCAATGAGCGCATCATAGACCGTCAACCCGGCATCCCCGTCAGATTCGTCGGAATGTCTGCCCATCCCTATGCTGGAAGTGGCGTTGGCCTGCGGGTCCATGTCGACCACCAACACACTGCGTCTCCGACCAGTCAGGTAGTCACCCATATTGACAACACAGGTTGTCTTGCCGGCACCTCCCTTTTGGTTGGCGAAAGTGTAGATTCTAGTCACAGCCGATACTCCTGGGCGTGGGGAATAGGCAACCAACTGCTGACATACGAACGCTCTCCAGCACGACCGGTGTGTTCGATTCTTGGGGCAAAGACGTGCGAAGTTTGCCGGCATCCATCGGTTTTGCAGCCAGATTCGGTCACAAGCCAGCCAGAATGGATGCCGGCTAACACGAAAACTTCGGAAGTCTGGATACTCGCCCCCAAATCTGAACGCACCTAATACAGCACTTTGCTCAAGAAGCGTTTGGTGCGCTCGTGTTGTGGGTTATTGTACAGGTCCTCCGCCGTTGCCTCTTCCACAATCGCGCCCTCATCCATAAAGATCATACGGTCGGCGGCCGCCTTGGCAAAGCCCATTTCGTGAGAGACGACCACCATAGTCATGCCCTCCTCGGCCAGGCCGAGCATCACATCCAGCACTTCCTTGATCATCTCGGGATCTAACGCGGATGTTGGTTCATCGAACAACATAATCTTGGGCTGCATGGCCAGCGCCCGAGCAATGGCTACCCGCTGCTGTTGGCCGCCAGAGAGCTGGATAGGATAGACGTCAGCTTTTTCCGGTATGCCTACCCTGACCAACAGGGCGTGGGCAATCTCTTGGGCTTCCCGGCCGCTGCGCTTGCGTACTGTCCTCTGCGCCAGAGTGATGTTCTCCAGTGCGGTCAAATGAGGAAACAGATTGAACAGCTGGAAGACTATGCCCACCTCAGCCCGCACCTTGTTGATGTTCTTGGCGCGATCCAGGGGGATGCCATCGACGATGATGCGTCCGCTATCAATTGCCTCCAGGTGGTTGATACAACGCAGCATGGTCGACTTGCCTGACCCGCTGGGACCAATGACAATCACCACCTCGCCCAGTTTCACATTCACGCTCACCCCCCGCAAGGCGTGGACGTGGCCGAAGCGTTTGTGAACGTTCTCCAGGATGATGATGGGGTCTTTGCTTTCCACGGCTGATCACTCCCTTCCACGATCAATGCATCAATGTCCGGGCAATGCTGTCTTGCGCTCGATGGAGCGCACCAGCAAGGACAACAATAATGTCAACATCAGGTAGGTCATCATGACCGAGTTATAGCCCTCAAAGGCCCGGAAGTTGCGAGAGATCCACAGGCGTCCTTGTTGAAGCACTTCGGGCAGAGCGATCACTGAAATCAGTGAAGAGTCCTTCAGCATAGAGATGAAATCGTTGCCCAGGGGAGGCAAGACCACCCGAATCGCCTGGGGCAGAATGATGTGCCGCATCGCCTGAAAATAGCCCATGCCCAGCGAGCGGGCCGCCTCCATCTGGCCCTTGGGGACAGACTGAATACCAGCTCGAAACACCTCCGCCAGATATGCACCGTAGCCAAATGATAGCCCAATGACCGCCGCCGGCACGCCGCGCAGGTCAACGGCCCCGTCGGTGGCCGTCCGCAGGGCCGGCGTTATCGCGAAGCCCATGTACAGGATGATCACCAGCATAGGGACACCGCGCACCACCTCGACATAGATGGTGGAAATGGTATAGGGCATAGCCGGCAGGAGAAACATGACAGCCTCTACGCCAATGACAACCAACGCCATCGATCCTAGGCCCCTCCAGCCCGGTCTCAACACCCAGATCAGGACAATCACGACCACCCCGATCAGCAGCCGTCGCCACAGGTTCACGGTCAGATCGGGTGACCGATTGGAAACCCGCATCAAGCCGACGACAAGCCCCAGCACCAGAGCGCCGGCAAAGCCGACCAGCGTCACCCGCAGGGTGAGCAGCACACCGTTGGCGGTTGCCATCCGAGTCAGGATGCGCAGCGGTTGGCCCGCAAAGTCATCCCACAACAACGCGTCGCTGCCAGGTTTGGCCGTGCCGGCAATGGTGGGGGTGCTGGTGTTCACCAGCACCGGGGTGTCGCTCGGCTGGGTGATGGGGGCAGCCTCCACTTCAGGCGCACCCTCAGGCACTTCTATGGTGTAGTCCGCGCTGCGCTCTACCGCCTTGGTCTCCTCATCCACGAACTCAACAAACAGTGTATAGCGCCCCGGAGCCAGCGGCGACCAAACAGTCAGGGACCAGGTACCGTCCTCGGCCACCTCGTCCCTGGCTATCACATCCCTGGTCCAGGGCAAGTCAAAGATGAAGCTGAGGGCGTCCACGTAGCGGGTGGAGGTCAGGGCAGAGTAGCCAACGAAGACGCCAACAATGAGGATGATGAGTGCCCACCAGGGTACGTTCTCCCAGGGAATGGCCAGCCCCATGCGTCCGCGCCGACGGGCAGAGACATCCACCAGATCCCGGTTCGGCGGCGATCCTGATGCGTTGTCGGATGCCATATCTAATCAGTTCCTCCCCTTCTTCTGGGCTGGGTCCTCTCGCTCCTGAAGCCCGGGCGGCTGTCGGCGCCGGAATTACCCAGTTGCCCTTCACAAATCTGAAGCGGTTCTTATCCACGAAATGGGTCCTAATGCCTCCTGGTATCACTGCTTTCAACACTGCCTAATGGCGCAGGCGAGGATCCAGCGCGTCGCGCAGGCCGTCGCCCAATAGATTGAAGCCCAGCACGGTGATCATGATGGCAATGCCTGGAAAGAACACCAGGAAGGGCGCGCTGAACACCTGATTACGCTCCTCACTCAGCATGAGACCCCACTCAGGGGTGGGGGGTTGCGCACCCAAACCCAGAAACGACAGGGCGGCCGCATCCAGTATTGCCACTGCAATACCCAGAGTAGCCTGCACGATCAGTGGGGTGAGTGCGTTGGGCAGGATTCTACGGAACAGAATGCGCATAGAGGGCACGCCAATGGAACGGTCGGCCATCACGAAGTCCATCTGTTTGATGGACAGGACACTGGAACGCACGACCCGGCCATAGACAGGAATGGTCACGATACCAATCGCCAGCAACGCATTGATCAACCCTGGCCCCAGCACGCTAACGATTGCGATCGCCAGCAACAGGTAGGGAAACGCCAGAATCACATCCAATATGCGCATCAACACATTATCCACCCAACCGCCCATGTAACCGGCCACCGAGCCCATCAGCGTTCCCACGATAACCGCGAAGGTGACGGTGGTGAGTCCGATTTGCAGAGACAGGCGGGAGCCAAAGATCATACGGCTGAAGAAATCGCGCACATTGCCGTCAACCCCCAGCAGGTGCTGCGGATTCTCCGGCGGGCAGCCCAGCAGGTGAATGCAGGGCGGTGTGCGACGCTTAACGTCCTCAATGCCGATCAGAACCTGTTTCGGATCGTGGGTGGCGATGACCGGCGCGAATATGGCCACCAGCACCAATACTGTCAGAATCGCCATGCCGACAATGGCCGATCGCCTGTGAACCAGATTTCGCAACACATCCACCCACAGGCTGGAGCCGCGGGGCAAGGCTTGGTCAAACTTCTCACGCAACAGCTTACGGGGAGCAATCATACATTCTACTCTTGGATATCGTAATTGCTGTCTCTGTATCTAGCGAAGCCGTCACCACGCACCGGGAGACAGGGTGATGCCGGCAACGGCAGCCCTGCCGACAGCATTGGATACTAGCTGAGACGGATGCGGGGGTCAAGAAAGGCATAGGAGAGATCCACCAGGAGATTGGCACTCATGTAGATCACGGCCACAACCAACACGAAACCTTGCACCACGCCATAGTCACGGGCAGTTATCGAGTCGTACATGATGCGCCCCAGCCCGGACAGACCAAAAATCGTCTCGGTCAACACAGCGCCGCTCAACAATGCACCCAAAGAGAGTCCAACCACCGTCACCACCGGCAGCATGGCGTTAGACATAGCGTGGCGGAATATGACCGCCACCTCCCGCAACCCTTTGGCTCGAGCGGTGCGAATGTAATCGAATCCCAAGACCTCTATCACGCTGGAGCGAGTCATGCGGGCGATGATGGCCATAGGAATGGTGCCCAGGGCAACTGCGGGAAGGATCAAGTGTCTGATGGCATCCCAGAGCGTCTCCCAGTTGCCGGTAATGATGCAGTTGAATATGACCAGGTTCGACAGGAAATAGACCAGGTTATACCATGGATCGCCCTCAGCGACTCCCCACAAGACTGTCAAGTCTGCCACGTACATCCCGGCAGTCAGACGGCCGGAGGGCGGCAACCACAGCGGTGTGCCTTTGAGCAGCAACGCAAAAACGTACATCAACATCAGGCCCAGCCAAAACACCGGCATGGAGACACCGATGTTGGCGCCGACCATGGTGGCCACATCGATCTTGGTGTTGTTCCAGTAGGCTGCGATCATGCCAAATATGATGCCAAAAGAGGTGGCAAAGATCATGGCGGCGATGGTTAACTCGATAGTCATCGGCAGCCGCTGGACAATCAACTCGGTGATCGGCTGCGTGGTGCGTAGCGAGGTTCCCAGATCACCGTGTGCCAACTCCTTCAAATACACGCCAAACTGAACGATGATCGGCTTGTCAAGGCCTTTCTCCCGGATGAAGCGCTCGCACACTTCATCGGTAGCCTTCTCGCCCATCATCGCCCGGCACGGGTCGCCAGGGATCCAACGAGCCAGGGCAAAGGTGACAGCGAGCACGCCAAAAAGCACAGGGATGGTCATCAAGAGCCGGCTAACCAGATAACGGGTCACGGAAAGATGGTCCTCCGTATCGTCTTT